>NZ_LZJB01000369.1:0-9035 GCF_001666895.1 Mycobacterium sp. E3298 | reverse complement strand
CACCGACCTCACCGGCCCGGCCCCGCCGCCCGCGCCCGCGGGGAACGCGCCACCGGCCGACGTGCCGCCGGCCGAGCAGCCCGCGCCCCCGGACCCGCGCAAGGAGCTCGCCGATCGCATCGCCGATGAGAAGAAGTGGCGGCAGAGCACCCGCCAGGGCGTCCAGTTCCTGGCGCTGCAATTCCAGGCGACCCGTTGCGACAAAGAGGACATCCTCGCCGGCAACGACGACCCGAACCTGCCCCTGGTGACCTGCTCGACCGACCACAAGGTGGCGTACCTGCTGGCGCCGTCGATCATCAGCGGCGACCAGATTCAGGACGCCACCTCGGGGATGAACCAGCGCGGCATCGGCTACGTGGTGGACGTGCAGTTCAAGCCGGCGGCCGCCAACACCTGGGCCGACTTCACCGCCGCCCACATCGGCACCCAGACCGCCTTCACGCTGGATTCCCAGGTCGTCAGCGCGCCGATGATCCAGGAAGCCATCCCCGGCGGCCGGACGCAGATCACCGGCGGCGACCCGCCGTTCACGGCCGCGACCGCCAAGCAGCTGGCCAACGTCCTCAAGTACGGCTCGCTGCCGCTGTCCTTCGAAGCGTCGGAGGCCCAAACCGTCTCGGCGACACTGGGATTGACCTCGTTGCGGGCGGGGCTGATCGCGGGTGCCATCGGGCTGGTCCTGGTGTTGCTGTATTCGCTGCTGTACTACCGGGTGCTGGGCCTGCTGACGGCCCTGTCGTTGATCGCTTCCGGCGCAATGGTTTTCGCGATACTGGTGATCCTGGGCCGGCAGATCAACTACACCTTGGACCTCGCCGGTATCGCCGGTCTGATCATCGGTATCGGCACGACGGCGGACTCGTTCGTGGTGTTCTTCGAGCGCATCAAAGACGAGATCCGCGAGGGCCGATCGTTTCGGTCGGCGGTGCCCCGGGGTTGGGTGCGGGCCCGCAAGACGATCGTGTCGGGCAACGCCGTCACGTTCCTGGCCGCCGCGGTGCTGTACGCCCTGGCGATCGGCCAGGTGAGGGGATTCGCCTTCACGTTGGGGCTCACCACGATCCTCGACGTCGTGGTGGTGTTCCTGGTCACCTGGCCGATGATCTACCTGGCGTCCAAGTCGCCGACGTTGGCCAAACCGGCATACAACGGCCTGGGGGCCGTTCAGCAGGTCGCCCGCGAACGCCGGGCTTCGTCGCAAGTGAAGACGGGACGGGGATAGCCCATGAGTGCCTCCAAGGCATCCAAGGACGCGACCGAGATCACCGAGTCCACCGGCGACGCCGCGCAATTGACCGACGGCGGCGCCGGCGAGCCGCGGCACGGCTTCATCTCGCGGCTTTACACCGGCACCGGCGCGTTCGAGGTGATCGGCCGCCGCCGCCTCTGGTACGGGATCAGCGGGGCGATCGTCGCGGTGGCGATACTGTCGATCCTGTTGCGGGGCTTCACCTTCGGCATCGATTTCAAGGGTGGCACCACGGTGTCCTTCCCGCGCGGCACCGTCCAGACGTCGCAGGTGTCCGACGTCTTCAGGAAAACCATCGGCCGGGATCCGGAGTCGGTGGTGATCGTCGGCAACGGCGGGTCCGCGACCGTGCAGATCCGCTCCGAAACGCTGACCAACGACCAGACGGCCAAGCTGCGCAACGCCCTGTTCGATGCCTTCCAGCCCAAGGGCGCGGACGGTAAGCCCAGCAAGCAGGCCATCAGCGACGCGGCAGTGTCGGAGACCTGGGGTGACCAGATCACCAACAAGGCGCTGATCGCGCTGGTGGTGTTCCTGGCGTTGGTCAGCCTGTACATCACGGTCCGATACGAGCGGTACATGGCCGTCTCCGCGCTGACGACGATGGTTTTCGACCTGACCGTCACCGCGGGGGTGTACTCGCTGGTCGGTTTCGAAGTCACCCCGGCCACCGTCATCGGCCTGCTGACGATCCTCGGTTTCTCCCTCTACGACACCGTCATCGTGTTCGACAAGGTCGAGGAGAACACCCACGGCTTCCAGCACACCACCCGCCGCACGTTCGCCGAGCAGGCCAACCTGGCGATCAACCAGACATTCATGCGCTCGATCAACACCAGCCTGATCGGTGTGCTGCCGGTGCTGGCGCTGATGGTGGTGGCGGTGTGGCTGTTGGGCGTCGGCACGCTCAAGGACCTGGCGCTGGTCCAGCTGGTCGGCATCATCGTCGGCACCTACTCGTCGATCTTCTTCGCCACCCCGCTGCTGGTCACACTGCGCGAGCGCACGGAGCTGGTGCGCACGCACACCCGCCGCGTCACGCGCCGCCGCAAGGGCGGCGCCGAACCCGCGGAGGAGACCAAGGCCGCGGAGGAGCCGAAGGCCGCCGAGGACGACTCGGCGTCGACGGCGAGCACCGCGTCCGCGCCGTCCGACAAGCCCGCACCGAGCAAGCCGGCGCCGGGCGCGCGCCCGGCGCGCCCGACCGGGACCCGGCGTCCGAGCGGCAAGCGAAACGCCGGCCGGCGGTAGTCGCCATGGCCGCCAGGTATCGCCTCGCTTGGGGCGCTATCGGTTTGGCCGCAATGCTCGTCGCGGCCGTCACGCTGGCCGCGTGCTCGGGCAGCGCCGCCTCCCAGATCGACTACGTGGTCGACGGGCGGCTGGTCACCTACAACACCAACACCGTCGTCGGCGCGGCGTCCGCAGGCGCGCAGGCCTTCGCCCGCACGCTCGCCGGCTTCAGCTACCACGGCCCGGACGGGCAGACCGTCGCCGACCGTGACTTCGGCACGGTGTCGGTGGTGGGCGGCTCGCCGTTGGTTCTCGACTACCAGATCGCCGACAACGCGGTGTACTCCGACGGCAAGCCGGTCACCTGCGACGACCTGGTGCTGGCGTGGGCCGCCCAGTCCGGCCGGTACCCGGACTTCAACGCCGCCACCCAGGCTGGCTACCTCGACATCGCCAACGTCGAGTGCCTGCCCGGGCAGAAGAAGGCCCGGGTGTCGTTCATCCCGGACCGCGGCGTCGTCGACTACAACCAGCTGTTCACCGCCACCACGCTGATGCCGTCGCACGTCATCGCCGACCAGCTGCACATCGACGTGACCGCCGCGCTGCTGAGCAACAACACCCAGCTGGTCCAGCAGATCGCCAGGCTGTGGAACACCATCTGGGACCTCAAGCCCGGGCTGGACCTCAAGAACTTCCCGTCGTCGGGCCCGTACAAGATCGAACGCGTCCTGGACGGCGGCGCGGTGGTGCTCGTCGCCAACGACCGCTGGTGGGGTCCCAAGGCCATCACCAAGCGCATCACCGTGTGGCCGCAGGGCCCCGACATCCAGGACCGTGTCAACAACCGCAGCGTCGACGTCGTCGACGTGGCGGCGGGCTCGTCGGGAACGCTGACAACCCCGGACAACTACGTTCGCGCCGATTCGCCGTCGGCCGGCATCGAGCAACTGATCTTCGCCCCGCAGGGTCCGCTCTCGCAGCCCAAGGCCCGGCGCGCGCTCGCGCTGTGCACGCCCCGCGACACCCTCGCACGCGACGCGGGGGTGCCGATCGCCAATTCGCGCCTCAACCCCGCCGCCGACGACCCCGCCACTGCCGGCGACGGCGCCGCCGAGGCCGCCCAGTTCGCCAAGGCCGACCCCGCCGCCGCCCGCGCCGCGCTCGGCGGCGCGCCGACGACGGTGCGGATCGGCTATCCGGGGCCCAACGCGCGGCTCGCGGTCAACGTCGGGGTGATCACCAAATCCTGCGCCGCGGCCGGTATCACCGTCGTCAACGTCGCCCTGGACACCTCCGGGCCGCAGGCCCTCAAGGACGGGAAGATCGACGTGCTGCTGGCCAGCACCGGCGGCGCCACCGGCAGCGGGTCGACGGGGTCGTCGGCGATGGACGCCTACGACCTGCACAGCGGCAACGGCAACAACCTGTCCGGCTACTCGAACCCGCAGATCGACAGCGCCATCGGGGCGCTGGCGGTGTCGGCCGACCCCGCCGAACGCGTCCGGCTGCTGGGTGAGGCGGCGCCGGTACTGTGGGGCGACATGCCCACGTTGCCCCTCTACCGGCAGCAACGCACGCTCCTGATGTCGAAGAAGATGTACGCGGTGAGCAAGAACCCGACGCGCTGGGGCGCGGGCTGGAACATGGATCGATGGGCGCTGGTGCAGTGACGAGCGTCGGCGGGACCTCGTCGGTGGCGGACGTCATCGCCTCGCTGCTGCGCGAGGTCTCGGACTTCCCCAAGCCGGGGGTCCAGTTCAAGGACCTCACCCCGTTGTTCGCCGACCCGCGGGGGCTGACGGCGGTCACCGACGCGCTGGCCGAGATCGCGTCCGGCGCCGACCTGGTGGCCGGGATCGACTCCCGCGGGTTCCTGGCCGCGGCGGCCGTCGCCGACCGCCTGCGCACGGGCGTGCTTGCCATCCGCAAGGGCGGAAAGCTGCCCCCGCCGGTGCACGCCGAGCACTACGACCTGGAGTACGGCAGCGCCACGCTGGAGATCCCCGCGGACGGCATCGACTTACGGGGACGCCACGTGGTGATCATCGACGACGTGCTGGCCACCGGGGGCACCCTGGCCGCGGCCGCCCGGCTGCTGGAACGCACCGGCGCCACCGTGATCGCGGCGGCGGTGGTCCTCGAATTGGCCGCGCTCGGGGGCCGTCGGGCGGTCGCGGACCTGCCCGTGCACAGCCTGAGTCGGGTCTAGCCGGCCAACCGCGCGATATCCTCGAGGTCGGAGGTGACACCGTGGCGGACGAGAAGAGCGCGGCGCAGGCGCTTGACGCGCCCACTGACGTCGCGGAGTCCCTGCTGGTCGGGGAGGCGGTCACGGCCCAGGCAGCCGAGCCGCCGGAGCAGCCGACCGAGACGCTGAAGACGTCCAGCAGCGCGTCGCGCCGGGTGCGGGCCAGGCTGGCCCGCCGGATGACCTCCCAGCGCACCACGCTCAACCCGGTGCTGGAACCGCTGGTGGCGGTGCACCGCGAGATCTATCCGAAGGCGAACCTGTCGCTGCTGCAGCGCGCGTTCGAGGTCGCCGACGAGCGGCACGCCACGCAGTTGCGCCACTCCGGCGACCCCTACATCACCCACCCGCTGGCCGTCGCGAACATCCTCGCCGAATTGGGCATGGACACCACGACTTTGGTGGCCGCGCTGCTGCACGACACCATTGAGGACACCGGCTACACGCTCGAGCAGATGTCCGAGGAGTTCGGCGACGAGGTGGCGCACCTCGTCGACGGCGTGACCAAGCTGGATCGGGTGGTGCTGGGCACCGCGGCCGAGGGCGAGACCATCCGCAAGATGATCACCGCGATGGCCCGCGACCCCCGGGTGCTGGTGATCAAGGTCGCCGACCGGCTGCACAACATGCGCACCATGCGCTTCCTGCCGCCGGAGAAGCAGGCCCGCAAGGCCCGCGAGACGCTGGAAGTCATTGCGCCCCTTGCTCACCGGCTGGGCATGGCGAGCGTCAAGTGGGAATTGGAAGACCTGTCGTTTGCGATCCTGCACCCGAAGAAGTACGACGAGATCGTCCGGCTGGTCGCCGGCCGCGCCCCGTCGCGGGACACCTACCTGGCCAAGGTCCGCGCCGAGATCACCAACACCCTGGGCGCCTCGAAGATCAAGGCTGTCGTGGAGGGGCGGCCCAAGCACTACTGGTCCATCTACCAGAAGATGATCGTCAAGGGACGGGACTTCGACGACATCCACGACCTGGTCGGCATCCGCATCCTGTGCGACGAGATCCGGGACTGCTATGCCGCTGTCGGCGTGGTGCATTCGCTGTGGCAGCCGATGGCGGGCCGGTTCAAGGACTACATCGCCCAGCCGCGATACGGCGTCTACCAGTCGCTGCACACCACCGTCGTCGGGCCCGAGGGCAAGCCGCTGGAGGTGCAGATCCGCACCCGGGACATGCACCGCACCGCCGAATACGGCATCGCCGCGCACTGGCGCTATAAGGAAGCCAAGGGCCGCAACGGCGTTCCGCACCCGCACGCCGCCGCCGAGATCGACGACATGGCCTGGATGCGCCAGCTGCTCGACTGGCAGCGGGAGGCCGCCGACCCCGGCGAGTTCCTGGAGTCGTTGCGTTACGACCTTGCGGTGCAAGAGATCTTCGTGTTCACCCCCAAGGGTGATGTGATCACCCTGCCCAACGGGTCGACGCCGGTGGACTTCGCCTACGCCGTGCACACCGAGGTCGGTCACCGCTGCATCGGGGCGCGGGTCAACGGCCGGCTGGTGGCGCTGGAGCGCAAGCTGGAAAACGGCGAGGTCGTCGAGGTCTTCACGTCGAAGGCACCCAACGCCGGCCCGTCGCGCGACTGGCAGCAGTTCGTGGTGTCGCCGCGCGCCAAGGCGAAGATCCGGCAGTGGTTCGCCAAGGAGCGGCGTGAGGAGGCGTTGGAAGCCGGCAAGGAGGCGATGGCGCGCGAGGTGCGCCGGGGCGGACTTCCCTTGCAGCGCTTGGTCAATGGCGAATCCATGGCGGCGGTCGCCCGCGAATTGCACTACACCGACGTGTCCGCGCTCTACACCGCGATCGGCGAGGGCCACGTGTCGGCCCGGCACGTGGTGCAGCGGCTGCTCGCCGAGCTCGGCGGGATCGACCAGGCCGAAGAGGATCTGGCCGAGCGGTCCACGCCGACGACCATGCTGCGCCGCCCGCGCAGCAGCGACGACGTCGGCGTCTCGGTCCCCGGCGCCCCGGGGGTGCTGTCCAAGCTGGCCAAGTGCTGCACGCCGGTGCCGGGCGACCAGATCATGGGGTTCGTCACGCGCGGTGGGGGAGTGAGCGTGCACCGCACCGACTGCACCAATGCGGCGTCGCTGCAACAGCAGTCCGAGCGGATCATCGAGGTGCACTGGGCGCCGTCGCCGTCGTCGGTGTTCCTGGTGGCCATCCAGGTCGAGGCGCTCGACCGGCACCGGTTGCTCTCCGACGTCACGCGGGTGCTGGCCGACGAGAAGGTCAACATCCTGTCGGCGTCGGTCACCACCTCCGGTGACCGCGTGGCGATCAGCCGGTTCACCTTCGAGATGGGCGACCCCAAACACCTGGGCCACCTGCTCAACGTGGTGCGCAACGTCGAAGGCGTCTTCGACGTCTACCGCGTGACATCCGCGGCGTAAGGGGCGCGCGCCCCGCCGCGGGTCCTGTCAGCCGATGCGCACGGAGTTGATGGTGACCGGGTTGGTGGGGGCGCCGCTCTGCCGATTGCCGGCGATGCCGGCCTCGGCGACCTTGTCCACGACCGCAAGACCGGCCTGGCTGATGGTGCCGAGCACGGTGCTCGTCGGCTGCATTTCGGAGTCCCGGAAAACGAGGGAGAACTGGCTGCCGTTGGTGTTCGGCCCGTCGACGGCCATGATCACGGTGCCGCGCGGATAGAGCACGGTCGCCCGGAGGCCGGGGTCCCCGGCCGGGTATTGGTTGGTCGGGTACTCGTCGGCGAATTGGTAGCCGGGGCCGCCGGAGCCGTCGGACTCGGGACCGCCGCACAGCAGCGATCCGCCGTCGGTGGAGTTGATCAGCCGGGCGCATTGGGTGTTGTCGAAGAACTGCTGCTTGGCCAGGCTGACGAAACTGTTTACCGCGCAGGGGGATTCGGAGTTGGCAAGCTGGATGCCGATGTCACCGAAGTTGGTGGAGATGGTGGCCGGGATTTCCGCGGGTTCGGTGGAGACCCTCCCGGACGGGGGTGGGCTGACGGGTTTGACGATGGTGTCCGCTGCGCTGGGGTACTGGCAGTTGGCGCCCGGATCGGCCGGCGGCGCGAACGCCGGCAACGGGGGCACCGTCGCCATGGCCTGCCCGGTCGGACCGGAGGTTGATCCCGGCCGGCCGGGCACCCGGGCGCGGGACGCGCTGGTGGACGCCGCGCTGTTGGCGGAGCCGTCGTTCTGGGTGACCAGCGCGATGACCAGCGCCACCACTGCGGCCAGCGCCAGCGTGGACGCGCCGACGATGCCCAGCAGCAGACGCCGGGAGTGGGCGGGGGCGCGATACGCCGGCTGCGGGTCCGGACTGGGGCCGGTCGGGGGGTAGTCCTGCGTGGGCGGCCCGGCGGTCGGAGGCGGCGGCGCGGCCGGCGCCTGCGGCGGATTCCATGCCGCGGTCCCGGCCGGGGCGGCCAAGGCGGCCCTGGCGGCCTCGGCAAGTTCCATCGCCGACTGATAGCGCTGTTCAACGTCTTTGGCCATCCCGCGGGCGACCACGGCGTCGAGGGCCGGGGAGACGCCGGCCACGGTTGCCGACGGCCGCGGCGGCGGCGTGTTGAGGTGCGCGTTGAGTTGCTCCTCGAGGCTCTCGCCGGCGTAGGGGCGCTTGCCGGTCAGGCACTCGTGCAGCACGCAGGCCAACGAATACACGTCGGCGCGGTGATCCGTTGCGCCCCTGAATCGCTCGGGCGCCATGTAGGCGACGGTGCCCATCGTGTGACCGGTCTGCGTGAGCGACGTGTCGGCCAGCGTGCGGGCGATGCCGAAGTCGATCAGGTAGACGAAGTCCCGCGCCTTGGTGACCAAGATGTTCTTCGGTTTGATGTCGCGATGGACCAGCCCGGCCTGGTGGGCGCTGTCGAGCGCCGCGGCCACCTGTTCGACCACCGCGACCGCGCGCTCGGGCGACAGGCGTCCACCGTTTTCGGCGATGTACTGCAACAGGTCGCGGCCCTCGATCAGCCGCATGTCGACATAGAGCCGTCCGTCGATCTCCCCGTAACTGTGGATGGGCACCACATGCGGGTCGTTCAGGCTCGCCGCGATGCGCGCCTCCCGGCGGAATCGTTGCTGAAACTCCTGATCCTCCGCCATGTTCGGCGGCAGCACCTTGAGGGCGACGACCCGGTCGGTGGCGGCGTCGTAGGCGCGGTACACCTCGCCCATGCCGCCACGCCCAAGCACGTCCAGCAATTGGTAATGCCCGAAGGATTCTGACCCCACGCCACGACCTTAAGCGGTGGACCGCCCGCGGGTCGCGCGATCTCGCCAATCGGCGTTGTGCTGCTTGGCTTTAGTCGAGCAACAGCGAGGT
>NZ_LZJB01000368.1:0-818 GCF_001666895.1 Mycobacterium sp. E3298 | reverse complement strand
GTTCTGGGCCTGCTCGACGGTGTGCCGCCACGACGACCGCATATCGCAACTCGGTTGCGGCCGTAGGGCATTCACGCACGCTACAGCCGATCGGCCTGCGCGCGCGAGGATTTGTCGAATTCCGTGCGCGCCCAACGGGTTTTGCGTCGCCGTAAATTCGATTGCCGTGTGCGCACATGCGCGTGAATGCCCTACGGCCGCAACCGAGTTGCGATATGCGGTCGTCGTGGCGGCACACCGTCGAGCAGGCCCAGAACCGCGTCGACGTCGAGATGGGCGGCCAGCAAATCGGCGATTGTGTCCAGCTGAGCGTCGCGTCGCGCGGAGACGTCGGTGTGGGCGACGACGAACCCGCCACGGCCCGCCGCGGCCGCCACGCGGGTAAGCCACGCGCGTCGGAAGTCGTCGTTGTCGAGCAGCCCGTGCCAGTGGGTGCCGAAGACCGCGCCCCGCGCGAGGCCGTGTGGTTCGCAGTCGCGCCCGCCCTCCGCGCCGAACCAGCTCTCCTCGGCGCAACGCGAGACGCGGCCGTGGTGGATTTCGTAGCCGGCGAGGGGCCGCGGCCAGCGACGCAGAACCTTGGCCTCGCCGAAGACGATGTCCGCGTTCAACAGGCCCAGACCGGCGACCTCGCCCGCCCCCGATTCCACGGTGTCGTCGATGCGCCGGCACAGCATTTGGAAGCCCCCGCAGATGCCCAGCACCGGCTTGCCGGTCGCGGCGTGCGCGGTGACCGCGTCGGCCAGCAGTACGTCTACGCGGAATACCGTGTGGTGCACCTGGGGCGGCGCACGGTGCAGGAGTCGACGGCACAGTTG
>NZ_LZJB01000367.1:0-1105 GCF_001666895.1 Mycobacterium sp. E3298 | reverse complement strand
AGTGGTGCGCGTCGTGACCGCCACCCGCCATCCCGAGCAGCTTGGCATGAACGACGTCAAGACGTGGATCTCGTTCGGTGCGTCCCCGCGCGCCTCGCTGGGCATCATCGCCGCGTCCCGCTCGCTGGCGCTGGTGCGTGGCCGCGACTACGTGATTCCGCAGGATGTCGTCGATGTCATTCCCGACGTGCTGCGGCACCGCCTGGTGCTCACCTACGACGCGCTCGCCGACGAGATCTCGTCGGAGATCGTCATCAACCGGATCCTGCAGACGGTCGCCCTGCCTCAGGTCAACGCCGTTCCGCAGCAGGGGCAGTCGGTGCCCCCGGTGATGCAGCCCGCCGGCGCGGCTAGCGGTCGGTGACCGACCCCAAGCAGCCGGCGGTGCCACACCCGCCCTCGATGCAGCGCGGGCAGATCGTCGACCCGAAGCTGGCGGCGGCGCTGAGGCAACTCGAGCTGACGGTCAAGCGCAAGCTCGACGGCGTCCTGCACGGTGACCATCTCGGGCTGATCCCGGGACCGGGCTCCGAGCCGGGCGAATCGCGCGAGTACCAGCCCGGTGACGACGTCCGGAGGATGGACTGGGCCGTCACGGCGCGCACCACGCACCCCCACGTCCGGCAGATGATCGCGGACCGTGAGCTGGAGACGTGGCTGGTGGTCGACATGTCGGCCAGCCTCGACTTCGGCACCGTGGGCTGCGAGAAGCGCGACCTGGCCGTGGCGGCAGCTGCCGCGATCACGTTCCTCAACAGCGGCGGCGGCAACCGGCTCGGGGCGCTGATCTCCAACGGCCAGACCACGACTCGGGTTCCGGCGCGCTCCGGGCGGCAGCACGAGCAGACGCTGCTGCGCACCATCGCCACCACCCCGAGGGCGCCGGTCGGCGTGCGCGGGGATCTGGCGACGACCATCGACGCGCTGCGCCGTCCGGAACGCCGCCGCGGCATGGCGGTGATCATCAGCGACTTCCTGGGGCCGATCAACTGGATGCGCCCGCTGCGGGCGATCGCGGCCCGCCACGAGGTGCTGGCCGTCGAGGTGCTCGACCCCCGCGACGTCGAGCTGCCCGACATCGGTGACGTCGTGCTGCAGGACGCCG
>NZ_LZJB01000366.1:0-1005 GCF_001666895.1 Mycobacterium sp. E3298 | reverse complement strand
GGCCGCCGACCCGGTCACCAGCGGCGCACCGGCGGTCGCGGTCGGCGCCACGTACGGGGTCCAGCTGTCGGTGCCGCGCAGGATCTCCGTGAGCGACGACCACTGCGTCGTCACACCGGAGGATTCGATGAAGTCCAGGAAGGGTGGGCTGATGGCTCGCAGCATCACCAGCGCCACCAGCCACCACAGCATCGCCAGGAAGAGCGCCAGCAACCACCACCCGGTGTAGCGCCACCACAGCCGGTTGGGCCGGTGGCACGCCCACCAGATCACCGCGGGCAGGCAGCCGGCCAGCGTGGCGATCGCGTTGACCGCGCCCATCAACGCCACGGCCAGACCGGCCTGCGCGGCGAGCGCTCGCACCGACCGGTCGCCCGACGCGCGCAACGCCAGGATCGTCGGCAGCAGCACCCACGGCGCCAGCATCATCGGCAGGGTTTCCGACGAGATGGACCCCAGGGTGGTCAGCACCCGCGGCGACAGCGCGAACGCGGCGGCGCCGATCACCCGCGACGCGGGGCTGCCGATGCCGAGCGCCTCGGCGACCCGCAACAGCCCCCAGAAGCCGACGGTGAGCAGCAGCGCCCACCACAGCCGCTGGGTGACCCACCCGGGCACCGAGAGCAGATGGCCGATCGCGAAGAAGGTGCCGTGCGGGAAGAGATACCCGTAGGCCTGGTTCTGCGCCTGCCCGAACGGCAGCTCGCTGTTCCACAGGTTGGTGGCGCGGGCGAGGAAGCGCAGGGGGTTGGCGGTGAGGTCGAGTTTGGTGTCGGGGGAGACCCGGCCCGGGGATTGGGCGAAGGTCAACAGCAGGGCGATCGCCCCGACCAGCCATAGCCACCGGCGCGACACGGGCGCGGCCGACGAGGAGGTGACTACCGCCGCCCGCACCGCTGAACTCGGCGACGGTGACCCGCCGCGCCCGGCTGCGCCGCTAGCTACGGTTGCCGTACTCGACCCGGTTGAGCACTGACGACTGCGGATCGCCCCCGGGGAGTGGCG
>NZ_LZJB01000365.1:0-4382 GCF_001666895.1 Mycobacterium sp. E3298 | reverse complement strand
CCGAGCGAGTCCAGTTGGGCACCTTGGTGACCGGCAACACCTACCGCAATCCCGCGCTGCTGGCCAAGACCATCACCACCCTCGACGTGGTGAGCCAGGGCCGCGCCATCCTCGGCATCGGAACCGGCTGGTTCGAACTCGAGCATGACCAACTGGGTTTCGAATTCGGCACTTTCACCGACCGATTCAACCGGCTCGAGGAGGCGCTGCAGATCATCCTGCCGATGATCAAGGGCGAGCGGCCGACCTTCTCGGGCAAGTGGTACCAGGTGCGCGAGGCGATGGCGAATCCCCGCTTCCGCGACCACATTCCGCTGATGATCGGGGGCAGCGGTGAGAAGAAGACGATCCCCCTCGCCGCGCGCCACTTCGATCACCTCAACGTCATCGCCGGATTCGACGAACTGCCGGGCAAATTGGACGTCGTGCGGCGGCGCTGCGAAGAGATCGGCCGCGACCCGGCGACGCTGGAAACCAGCACGCTGACCACGGTGCTGGTCGACGAGAACACCAAGCCGGACCAGATTCCGGCCGAGATGACCCAGCGCATGGTGGTCGGCGGCCCCGAGTCGGTCGCCGAGCAGATCAAAACCAAGGTGGTGGACGCCGGCATCGACGGCGTCATCATCAACCTGCCCTTCTACGCCCCCGGCGTGATCAGCTCCGTAGGTGAGGCGCTGCGCCCGGTTGTCGGCCTGTAGCAGCCGACGCCGCGGGCCGTGGGGTCGCGGTTTGGCCCCGCGGCGGTAATACTTCCGTGTAGCAGCGTTTACCTGCGCCACCCGGGCGCAGCGCGGAAGAAGAGGCCGGGAAGGCAATGAAGACAGCAGCCCTGGCGTTGATGGTGGCCGGCGTGGCGTTTGTCGCACCCCCGCTCGCGCATGCCGGCGGCGACGGGATCGCGATGGCGATATCGGACTCCACCGGCCACATCGACATCGCCGACGGCGCCTCGAGCGTGGGTGCGGCCGAGAAGGCGGTTATGGAGACCTGCCGCAAGACGATCAGCGACTGCCGCCTGCTGGCCAGTGGGCAGGGTGGGTGCGTGGCGCTGGTGATGAACGCGTCGAAGACCAAATACTTCGGGGGCTGGGGCCCGACGCCCGAAGAGGCGGAGGCACAGGCGCTCTCACGCGCCCCCGGCGGAACGATCCAGGCGGGCCACGACCACTGCGTGGGCGGAGGCTCGAGCCAATAACGGCGGCCTCGTGCCAGCGGGCCGGCGACCCTGATAGTTGCGCCACAGTGGCCGGCGCCCACCAGGGTTTTCGCCCCCAACACCGTTAGTGTTGCAAACAACACATGCGTATCAACTAGGTTTCCGGGTACCCGCCTGACTAGCGTTGTGGCTAACTGCAGTCGCGTGTCCAAAAGCCCCCGTCAGGAGCAGCGGAAACATGAGCCCCCCACCCGAAACCACAGCTGGAACCGAACGGCGCCACCAGGTCGTCATCATCGGTTCGGGATTCGGTGGACTCAACGCGGCAAAGAAACTGAAGCACGCCAACGTCGACATCAAATTGATCGCGCGCACGACCCATCACCTCTTCCAACCGTTGCTGTATCAGGTGGCCACGGGCATCGTGTCCGAGGGCGACATCGCCCCGCCCACCCGTGTCGTGCTGCGCAGGCAGCGCAACGTCCAGGTCCTGCTCGGTGACGTCACGCACATCGATCTCGATGGGAAGTTCGTGGTGTCCGATTTGCTCGGTCACACCTACGAAACCCCTTACGACAGCTTGATTATCGCCGCCGGCGCGGGGCAGTCCTACTTCGGCAACGACCACTTCGCCGAGTTCGCACCCGGCATGAAGTCGATCGACGACGCACTGGAGGTGCGCGGTCGGATCCTGAGCGCCTTCGAGCAAGCCGAACGGTCGCGCGATCCGGAGCGACGGGCCAAGCTGCTGACGTTCACCGTCATCGGCGCCGGCCCCACCGGCGTCGAAATGGCAGGCCAGATCGCGGAATTGGCGGCCCACACGCTGAAGGGCTCGTTCCGTGGCATCGACTCCACCAAGGCGCGGGTGATCCTGCTCGACGCCGCCCCCGCCGTGCTGCCGCCGTTCGGCGACAAGCTGGGGACGCGGGCGCGGGCCCGGCTGGAGAAGATGGGCGTGGAGATCCAACTGGGGGCGATGGTCACCGACGTCGACCGCAACGGCATCACCGTCAAGGATTCCGACGGCACCATCCGGCGCATCGAGTCCGCGTGCAAGGTGTGGTCTGCGGGCGTGCAGGCCAGCGGGCTGGGCCGAGACCTCGCCGACCAGTCGTCGGTGGAACTGGACCGGGCGGGCCGCGTCAAGGTGCTGCCCGACTTGTCGGTTCCCGGCCACCCGAACGTGTTCGTGATCGGCGACATGGCCGCCGTCGAGGGCGTACCCGGGGTGGCGCAGGGCGCGATCCAGGGCGCCAAGTACGTCGCCGGCACGATCAAGGCCGAACTCGGCGGGGCCGACCCCGCCGAGCGCGAGCCGTTCCAGTATTTCGACAAAGGCTCCATGGCAACGGTTTCGCGGTTCTCCGCGGTGGCCAAGGTGGGCCCGCTGGAGTTCAGCGGCTTCATCGCCTGGCTGATGTGGCTGGTGCTGCACCTCGTCTACCTGGTCGGGTTCAAGACCAAGGTCAGCACGCTGCTGTCGTGGACGGTGACCTTCCTGAGCACCCGGCGTGGCCAGCTGACGATCACCGAGCAGCAGGCCTTCGCCCGAACCCGCCTCGAACAGCTGGCGGTGCTCGCCGCCGAAGCCAAGCGGCCGGCGACCGCCAAGCGAGCGAGCTAACGGGCCAATCGCAGCAGGGCCCGAATCGCGGATCCGGCCGGCCTCCGCGAAAGTCGTTGCGCAACACAGCAATACGCCGTCGCGCGGATCTACAGGTTCTGCAGCCGCACCTGGCCGCGGGCGACCACCTTGCCGTCGCCGTCGGTGATCGTGACCAGCCACAGCTGCTGGCGCCGGCCGCGATGGATCGGTTCGGCGACGCCGTACACCATGCCCGAACCGATGGAACGCAGGAAGTCGGTGTTGTTGTTGACCCCTACGACGTTGCCGCCGCCGCGGGTCGCAAGCCAGGTGTAGGCGGCCACGCTGGCCATGCTCTCGATGATCGAGCAGTACACCCCGCCGTGCACGAGGCCCATCGGTTGCAGCAGTTTGGGCGTGACCTCGAGTTGCGCGCGGGCGCCGTCGGGGCTCAGTTCGGTGAACTGCAGTCCGATCTCCTGATCGAAGGGGGCGGTGAAATCCGGCGGCATGCTCGGCGGCTGAGGCACGTTCTGTGTCTACACCATGGGTCGGGCGACGGCGCTGGTGGCGGGGTTGCCGCCCCGGAAACGGCTGAGCCCCGTGCCGCGGGGGCACGGGGCTCGCCGATCGAGTAGACCGGGGGTCACTGCAGCCCTCAGGACTCTGCCGCGGTCGTTGTTCGCTCGACTGGGTTAGCATAGGCAAGGCTGCCCTAATTTCGCAAGCGCCTATCCGGCGGCGCGGTGAGCAGCTGCGGTACGACGGTCGGTAGTAAGCGGAGTAAGATGTTGTCGACGTCAGGAGAGAACGCACTATGGCGAAACTGACCCGGCTCGGGGATCTGGAACGCGCCGTGATGGATCACTTGTGGTCCACGCCGGAACCTCAAACGGTCCGCCAGGTCCACGAGGCGTTGTCCGCGCGACGCGACCTCGCCTACACGACGATCATGACCGTCCTGCAGCGGCTGGCCAAGAAGAACCTGGTCTCGCAGATTCGCGACGACCGCGCGCACCGATACGCTCCCGTGCACGGCCGCGACGAACTGGTCGCCGGGCTGATGGTCGACGCGCTGGCCCAGGCCGAGGACCCCAGCGGCAGGCAGGCCGCGCTCGTCCATTTCGTCGAGCGGGTCGGCGCCGATGAGGCAGCTGCGCTCCGGCGGGCGCTCGCCGAACTGGAAGCTAATCAACGCAACAACGCGCCAACCGCTGGCGCGTCGCCGGAGGACTGAGGGAGACTGACAGCGTGTCCGCGCTGGCCTTCACCATCCTCGCGGTGCTGCTGGTCGGTCCGGTGCCGGCCTTGTTGGCACGCGCGAGCTGGCCGCTGCGCGCTCCCCGCGCCGCGATGGTGTTGTGGCAGGCCATCGCGCTCGCCGCGGTCCTCTCGGCGTTCAGCGCCGGCATCGCGATCGCCACTCGGCTGCTCATGCCCGGTCCCGACGGGCGGCCCACCGCCAGCATCCTCGGCGCCGCCGGCCGCCTCGGCTGGCCGCTGTGGGCCGCGTACATCGGCGTCTTCGCCCTGACCGTGCTGGTCGGCGCCCGATTGATGGTGGCCGTCGTCCGGGTGGCAATCGCCAACCGGCGACGGCGCGCCCATCACCGCATGGTCGTCGATCTGGTCGGC
>NZ_LZJB01000364.1:0-1330 GCF_001666895.1 Mycobacterium sp. E3298 | reverse complement strand
TGGCGGATGGCGTGCTTGAGGAAGCTCGAGTAGACCCCGGAGTAGCCCATGATCAGGGCGTTGCGGTCCAGCAGGCACTCGGCGGGCATGGCCGGGGCGACCACCTCTTCGGCGGCATCGGCGATGTCGAAGAAGTCGATGCCGGTCTTGACGCCGATCTTGTCGAACACGCCGATGAGCGCCTCGACGGGCGCGTTACCCGCCCCGGCGCCGAACCGGCGACACGAACCGTCGATCTGCTTGGCGCCCGCGCGGACGGCCTCGACGCTGTTGGCCACCCCGAGCCCGAGGTTTTCGTGGCCGTGGAAGCCCACCTGGGCGTCGTCGCCGAGTTCGGCCACCAGTGCGGCCACTCGGTCGCGCACCCCTTCGAGGACCAGCGCGCCGGCCGAGTCGACCACGTAGACGCATTGGCATCCGGCGTCGGCCATGATGCGGGCCTGGGCGGCCAGCTTCTCCGGCGGAATAGTGTGGCTCATCATCAGGAAGCCGACGGTTTCCAGGCCGAGTTCGCGGGCCAGGCCGAAGTGCTGAATGGACACGTCGGCTTCGGTGCAGTGGGTGGCGATCCGGCAGATCGAGCCGCCGTTGTTCTGGGCCTCCTTGATGTCCTCCTTGGTGCCCACCCCGGGCAGCATCAAAAAGGCGATCTTGGCTTCGGTGGCCGTCTGCGCGGCCAGCTTGATCAGTTCCTGCTCGGGGGTTTTGGAGAAGCCGTAGTTGAAGCTGGACCCGCCCAGCCCGTCGCCGTGGGTGACCTCGATGACGGGCACCCCCGCGGTGTCCAGGGCGGCCACGATGGCACCCACCTCTTCTTTGGTGAATTGGTGGCGCTTGTGGTGCGAGCCGTCCCGCAACGACGTGTCGGTCAGCCGTACGTCCCAGATCGGGTTGAAGAAAATGTCGTGTGTGCTCATGCCTGCGCTCCCGGCGCCGTCGCGGATAAGGATTCCTTCGCGATTTCCTCGCCGACCTTGGTGGCCGCGGCGGTCATGATGTCCAGGTTGCCCGCGTACGGGGGCAGGTAATCGCCGGCGCCCTCGACCTCGACGAACGTGGTCACCACCGCCTGCCCACCGGAGTTGAGCGACGGCTCGTCGAACTGCGGCTCGTTGAGCAGCCGGTAGCCGGGCACGTAGGTCGCCACCTCGGCCACCACGTCGTGGATGGACTTCGCGATCGCGTCGCGGTCGGCGTCCTCGGGGATGGCGCAGAAGATGGTGTCGCGCATGATCATCGGCGGGTCGGCCGGGTTGAGGATGATGATCGCCTTGCCCCGCTTGGCGCCGCCGATCGTTTCCACGCCCTTGCTGGTGGTCTTGGTGAACTC
>NZ_LZJB01000363.1:0-2703 GCF_001666895.1 Mycobacterium sp. E3298 | reverse complement strand
CCAACGATATCCGCCTCGGTTCGGGCGGTCCCGACCACAGTCACCCCGGCCTCCGCCAACAGATCCTGGGTATCTTCTGCCCCCACGCGTGACGGGCGCCGACCGCTGGGTGCCGATCGTCCCGATCCCTGGATTAGGTTGATCGCGTGGCCGCAAACGCACGCAAGACCGCCCGGCGGTTGCTGACGGTATGGTGCGCAGCCGTGGCCGCCGCGGGTCTGTTCGTCGCGTGGCGGATCGATGAGCGGGCGCAACCGTGTTGGAGTGTGCGGCAATTCATCGACTTCAACCGCGACGCGCAGGCCTCGTTGAAGGCGAAGACGCGGTTTGCGCCGCCGGGCTCCTACGAACAAAACTCGGTACCCAGTGACGCCGACTATCAGGCGTGGCTCGACGGCCTGCAGCGGCGAGCCAACCAGGTGACCGCGCCCGGGCTGTCGGCCCACGCGCAGCGAGCGGCAGCGCTGGCCCGTGAATTCATGACGGACGCGAACCGGATGAACGACGACCTAGGCAGACAAGGCCCGCTGAAAACGGAACTGCCGCCATCGGCCAAAGCCGTGGCTCGGGCCAACCAGGAGTTCGGGGACGAGATGGCCACCCTGGCACGCGCCTGCCCCAGCTGAGCGCCCGGCGAGTGCCGCTCCCCCGAAATGCCTCTAGCGGCCGACGCCCAGCGTCGACGTGTAGTAGTTGACGCCGTTCATCGTTTGTCGATCATCGGCGGCCCGTGCGATCGCCCCCAACCCGAAGCCGGCGAGCAGCTGGGCCATCGGCGTTGCGACCGACGCCCACCCGAGCGCATCCAGGTACGCCCCGACGTCGTGGCGCTCACCTTCGAACTGGACCACGTCGAAGTCGAGTTCGAAGCCGTGCTCGCGCCACTTGGCAGTGGCCTCACGCATCCGTTGGCGCGCTGCGTCGGGGTCCATGTCGGCGGTATTCGGCACAGCCTCACTCCCGAGTCGGCTGCCCGGCGCGCTCAGGGCGGTGACCATCTCGAGCAGCCGATCCTGGGCCGCTGGTGTCAGATAGCCGAATAGGCCTTCGGCAATCCATACCGTGGGCTTCTTGACGTCCAAACCCGTCGTAACCAGTGCCGTCGACCAGTCGTCGCGCAGGTCGATGGCGACCGTGCGTAGGTCAACTTTTGGTACGGCACCGAGCTTGGCCAGTGTGGTGGATTTGAACTCGATGACGGCCGGTTGATCCATCTCGAACACCGTCATCCCTTTAGGCCAGTCCAGTCGGTAGGCGCGGGCGTCGAGGCCCGAGGCGAGGATCACGGCTTGACGGATGCCCGCTCCTGCGGCATCGGCACACAACTCGTCGAAGTACCGCGTGCGGGCCGCAATCGATGCGGGCATCTGCGCCAGCCCCCATGAGCTGCCCGCGACGTCGATATCCGAGGCGACGAGCTCGCCGGTAGCCCAGCGGGTCAGAAAGCTCACACCGACCGCGCGCACCAACTGCTCGGCAAAAGGATCGTCGATAATCCCATCCCTGGTGGCGACGGCTCTCGCGGCCGCCGCCATCGTGGCCGTGGTTCCCACTCCGGTAGCCGGACCCCAGGTGCCGTCGTTGGGTGGTGTCATCGTGAACCTCCGAGAGCCGCCTGGATACCGTACAACCCGTCTCCTGGCCCTCCTCAGCGACGCCGCTGACGTGGCCACCGCGACCACATGCGCGCGGCCATGGCGCAATCGATTTTAACGGGTTACCAGTAGGACTCCGCCGTAGTTGTTATCACAATGCGCACCAATCCATTTCGCAGCAACATCGATGTGCGTAATTCCCACGTAAAGCAGTCGTGAGGGCACACCCGAAAACCCGCAGCGGTCCAAACTGTCGCAGACCTGGCAGGCAAAAATGTTTGGCTTGCGGTTGACTGTCATTCGATAACGGCGAACGGCTGCGAGAGGAGCGTCTGTGCCCACCATCACCACCTCGGACGGTGTCGAGATCTTCTACAAGGACTGGGGTTCCGGCCAGCCGATCGTTTTCAGTCACGGCTGGCCGCTGACGGCCGACGACTGGGATGCGCAGATGATGTTCCTCCTGCACCGGGGCTATCGGGTGATCGCTCACGACCGGCGCGGGCATGGCCGGTCCGAGCAGGTCGGGACCGGCAACGACATCGAGCACTGGGTGGCCGATCTGGCCGCGCTGACCGAGCAACTCGAACTGCGCGACGCCGTCCACATCGGGCACTCCACCGGCGGCGCTGAAGTGGCCTGCTATGTGGCGCGCCACCAGGAGCGGGTCGCCAAGGCGGTGCTGGTGTCCTCCCCGACGCCGAGCATGGCGCAGGCCGAGAACAATCCGGGCGGGCAACCCCAGGAGTGGTTCGACGCGGTGCGTGCGGGCATCTTGGGAAATCGATCGGAGTTCTTCCGCGCCGTGCCAGAGGGGCCGTTCTACGGATTCAACCGCCCGGGTGTGGAACCGTCCGAGGCGGTCATCGCGAACTGGTGGCGTCAGGGCATGTCCGGCAGTGCCCAGGCTCACTACGAGACGGTGGTGTCCTGGCTGCAGGACTACTCCGACGAATTGCGGGCGATCACCGTTCCCGTCCTGGTCATGCACGGCGACGACGATCAGATCGTCCCGTTCGCAAGCGCGGCGCCCCGGGCGGTCGACCTCCTTCAGAACGGCGCGGTGAAGGCCTATCCCGGCTACCCGCACGGCATGCTGACCACACAC
>NZ_LZJB01000362.1:0-24582 GCF_001666895.1 Mycobacterium sp. E3298 | reverse complement strand
GTCGTCGGCTGGTGGCTCTACGACATCTTCTACATCACCCCGTTCCTCGCCATCCCCTACCTGCACACCGTCAACCGCGAGCTCTTCTCCGACTGAGATGCGCGAGCCGAATGTCCTTACGTCACTGAGGAGGTCCAAACGTGGCTTATGTGTGGGAGATCCTTCGCTACGTCGCGGCGTGGGGCGGCACCGGACTGATCATCTGGTTCTGGTATTGGCTCTTCTCCAACATCGGCACGTTTTGAGCGCTGGAGTGGACCGCCGGGACGCATGGGATTCGGCTGATGCCTGAAGACTCGCACGCAATGTCACTGGAGCGGAGTTGCTCGGTGACAGCCGTCGCGCTGAGCGAACGACGTCGCGAGGGCGTGCGGCTCGTCACGGGTGACCGGCGCCGCTTCGGGTTGAACGCGGCGCTGACGTTCGTTCACGTCCCCTACCCACCACTGTGCGATTGGACTCGCAGAGCCCTGACATGCGGTGTGGCCCTGCAATGTTCACCGTCCAAAGAACGAATCACCCAATATCGGTTGAACGAGTTGTCTACTCGCGAAGTGCGCGCTCTCAGCGTTGTCGAAGCCGGTGTCGCCCTCGGCTGGATGGCCTCGCGTTGGCCGGGCCTGCTCCCCGATGCGCGACGACTGCTGCCGGACCTCCACACCGAAGCGGGCGACATGAGCGCCCTGGAAATGCTCAACCGGGCGATCGCGTTGGCCGCCACGGGTCAGACATTGGCGGTCCATCCGCTGCTGGGCACGTTGCCGCTGGCCTTCACGGCGCCGCGAGGCTTGGCCGACAGGTTGCGCCGCAGCTTTGGCAGGATGCCCTGGACGACAACGCAAAAGCGACTGCCGCGACCGTACTCGGTTCCCGTCGGCGGCGACGGCGGTGTCCGTAATCCCAATCTGCCGCCGCCGAGCCGGCCGCAGGACAACGATCTCGACGTGACCCCGGAGCATCGGCCCGGGATTCCCTATCCCGAATGGAACATGTGGACAAAGCGGTTCGTGCGCGACCACGTCGCGGTGATCGAGCGTGCGGATGCCCGGCGCGCAGGCGGTCCGGCGGCGGTGGCCGTCGACGTCCGCAAGTGGTTCGAAGAACACACCCATCGGGGGATGGCGAACCGCCTCGAAGACGGCTCCGACCTCGACGTCGACCAATACGTCAGCCACTACATCGACCTGACCACCGGCGAGGCCAAGGAACCGAGGATCTTCCGCGAGTTGCTACCCGTCGGCCGCGACGTCACCACGGCGGTGCTGCTCGACGGCAGTTCGTCGCTGGGGGTGCACGGCGGGCGAATCTTTCAACTCGAACTGGCTTGCGCCGACGCGCTTTCGCGCGCGATGACCCTGGCGCGAGAGCGCCACGGCATCTTCGCTTTCACCGGCAATACCCGCCATCGCGTCGAAGTCCACTGCCTGAAGGACTTCGAGGAGCGGCGGCTGGTGGCTCCCAGCGGGCTCGGCCTGTCCACCCGGGGGTACACCAGGCTCGGTGCGCCACTGCGCCATTTGACCAGCCGGCTGCTCGCGCAGGCATCCGAACGGCGGCTGCTGATCGTCATCGGCGACGGTCTGCTCTCCGATGAAGGCTACGAGGGGCGCTACGCCTGGGCGGATGCCGCGCACGCCGTCGAGGAGGGCAACGATGCGGGGGTGTCGATGTACTACGTCGGCGTGGGCCCGACGCGTGTCGATCCCCTACCGGAGGTGTTCGGGCCGCGACGGTCCCAACGGATCCGACGCGTAGAGGAGCTTCCTCGGGTGTTGGCTCATGTCCATCGCGAACTGGTGGCCGCATGAGTGCCGCCACCGATACCTATTTCGCACACGGCAACGAAGTCCAGCTGTTCGAGCGGGCCTACCGCCAGCGCCTGCCGGTGATGCTCACGGGCCCAACCGGATGCGGCAAGACGCGTTTCGTCGAACACATGGGCCTGCTCTTGCAGCGGCCCGTCGTCACCATCAGTTGCCACGACGATCTCACCAGCTCCGATCTCGTCGGCCGCTTCATGGTGACCGGCGGCGACGTGGTCTGGACCGATGGCCCGCTGACCCGGGCCGTCAAGGCCGGCGCGATCTGCTATCTCGACGAAGTCGTCGAAGCTCGCCACGATTCGCTGGCCATCCTGCATTCGCTCACCGATCACCGGCGATCGCTGTACCTGGATCGGGCGGGTGAGGTCGTGACGGCGCCGGACACCTTCATGCTGGTGTGTTCGTACAACCCGGCGTATCGCAGCTCGCTGAAGGAGCTGAAGCCGTCCTTCCGGCAGCGATTCGTCACACTCGCGATGAGCTACCTGCCGCCCGAGCGCGAAGCCGAGGTGATCGTCGCCGAAGCCGGAATCCCCATCGCCGCCGCGCGTCGACTGGTCGGGTGCGCTGTTGCGATCCGCACCGCCGACGACGCCTTCCACTTCGAGCCGCCTTCGACCAGGGTGCTGGTCACCGCCGCGCACCTGATCGCTGCCGGGGCAAGCGAATTGGATGCGGCGGAGGCCTGCATCCTCGCGCCGCTGAGTCTCGATGGCGCGGTCACCGACGGCCTACGTGAAGTCGCGGTGGCCAGCCTGGCCACCACCGACGCCCCGAGTGCACGCCCTTAGGAGAGGAGCTGACGGCATGGACCAACAGGAGAGGAAGCGCAAGAGGGCGCTGATTGTCTTCCAGCTGTTCATCTACGGCTATTTGCTGGCAATGTTCGGCATCCAGCTCTACATGTCCTTCGCCCGCGGGTGGTGGAACTTGTGAAACCTGTTGTCGCCCAACCGGCTGTCACGGTCAGCCTGGACGATCACCACGACGCGTCCCGCCACGCGCAGCGCCGCGCGGACAAGTGGATGATCGTCGGCGCCGCCTTGATGGGCATGTGGGCGCCGGGTTTGATCGGATTCCCCATCTTCATGCGCGGCGTATGGCTGCAGCGCCAGGCGCTGCGCGCCGGCTTGTCGGTCCGGCCCATGATCGTGACGCTGATCGGGTATCTGGTTCTGATCGACGGGATGCTCAACAGTCTCGGCTGGGCCCTCGACCTGGTCGCCAACCACACCTTGATCAACCGGGTGCTGATGGTCGGCTGGGGCAACATGTTCGACGCGGGATACTTCTGGCATTACAACGAGCTCTGGGTCGGCGGCGCCGCGGGGCCCGGCGAGAAGGCCTATGTCGCCGGGTTGATCCTCACGGTGTTCTCCATGCGGGTGGCCGCGGCGATCGGGTTTCTCCAGATGAAGCGGTGGGGTCACCAGTGGATGGTGGTTACCTGCTGGATGGGCGTGGTGATCTGGTCCGCCTACGTGTTCAACATGACCATGTTCGCCGACGTGCGCTACGCCGGCGTCGTATTCCCCGTCGTCGGCTGGTGGCTCTACGACATCTTCTACATCACCCCGTTCCTCGCCATCCCCTACCTGCACACCGTCAACCGAGAAATCTTCACCGACTAGCTCAAGGAGCGCCGTCATGACCGCCACATCCGAAGAACGGGAACCGGCAACGGATCTCGAGCCGGGGACCACGCCGTACTACGCGCGCATGCACAAATGGATCAAACGGGCCGTCCTGGTATGCCTGGTGGCGCTCGTCATCGAAGGCGCGTTCACGCTGCCGTTCATGGCGGTCTACTACGGCTACCCCACGCTGAGCCTCACGCAGATCTGCAGCGAACTGCTCAAGATTCGATACTCCAACGACGCTTTGGAGTGCAAGTACCCCTACCCACCGTTCGGGCCGCCGGAGGGCGCCGAAGGCAAGGCCACCGCGCAGGACGTGTGGGGCATCCAGCCGATACCGAAGTACCACCGGCTCGGGTTCCGCGAACTGGTCAAGATCCACAACGACCGGCTCGCGCGCCAGGCCGCCCAACAGCACACGGCGCCGCACCCGTGACCCATCGCGTCGTCCAGTGGACGACGGGCGCCCTCAAAATCGACCGGCGCAAGCCCAACCCGCGCCGCGTCACGGAGTCCCGTTGGAAGCCGATGCTCGGGCTGAGCGGGCCGCTCGATCTCGACATCGAATTCGATGCCTTAGCCGACTCAGCCGAGTCCTAACTTCCCGGGGCCAGTGCGAGCACCCGTATTTCGCCGGTCACGCCGTCGACCTCGACGAGGGCGCCGGGCGGCAACGACTTGGTGGCTCCCTCAACGTCCACCACACAGGGGAAGCCGAATTCGCGGGCCACCACCGCGGCGTGTGACATCGGGCCGCCGAGTTCGGTCACCACTGCGGCGGCGTAGCAGAAAGCCGCGGTGTAGCCGACGTCGGTGACCTCCGCGACGAGGATTTCGCCGGGCTGCAGGTCGTCGATCGTTTCGGGCCGCACGATACGCACCCGGCCGCGAACCTTCCCCCCGCACACGCCGACCCCGCGCAGAGTTTCTCCGCTGGCGAGAGCCGCCGGCGTCGTCGTGGTTGGCTGCCAGCTCCCGCTGAACACCGTCGGCGGAACCACGGCGGCCAGCCGGCGTTGTTCGGCACGGCGCCGGGCCACCAGCGCCCCGACATCCGCGGGAAGCGCATCGAGCTCGTCGACGAGCAGGTAGAACACATCATCGGCGGTGTCGAAAATTCCGGCCTCGACCAACCTCCGGCCGTACTCGCGCATCAGGTTTCGTAGCACCCAGTTGGCTCGCACCACTTTATCGCGACGGACTTCGCGGTCGCGAAGCTGGTGTGCTGCCAGCTGCGCAACGGGCTTGGCGTGCAGTGGAATACGAGGACGCTGCGGCTGAGGTGCCGGAGGGGCGCTCATCGCTTTCGTCACCATCCGGACGAGCAACTCGGGATCATCCGAGTAGCTGATCGAGAGCATCTCGAGTTCGGCGGGCCCGCGATGCCCGATCAGCGCCAGCTCGGCCGCTACGGCGGCGTGAAACTCCGGCGCCTCGACGGCGAGTTTGTCCAGCCGCTCCCCCGGTTCGGCGAGCAACGCTGTCACTTTCGGATCGCGCTGTGCGGCGACCACCAACCGCTGCATTGCCTCGACCGATCGCGCACTGACCAATTCGGGGCCCGCCGGCGCGGCGGTATCTCGTCCACACAAACCGCGCAGCAGGACGTTGAACGCCGCGCACAGCATGAACGACGCCGACGCCAGCACCCAGCCGTGCACCACCTCGTCGCGCGCCAACGTGATCAGACTCAGCAGCCGACGATCGTCCAGGCGGGCGACGTCGTCGGCCAGACGTTCCAGCCGATCGACGTCGGCGACGAACTCGTGGGTGTCCTTCGACGAGCCCGCCGACAGGCCGATGAGGTTGACGCCGAAGACCCCGATGTTGCGAATGGTCCTCAGTTGCTTGCGGATCCGGCCGATATCCGAGCGCGCACGCTCCGCACCGAAGATCGGCAACGATGCCATGCTGGGTCCGAAGAATCCGCTGTTGCTGACGATGGTCGTGGGCTTGGCAAACGGTACGGTTTCGGCCATGTAATGCGCCGACGTGATGGCCCCGTAGAGCCGGTGGGCGAAGACGGCGACGGTTCGCGTGGCGATTTCGCGCTGGACGACGCCGCCGGGGCGCAGCCGCTCGGCGATTGCCACGCCGCCGGCGCGCAACCCGCGCACGGTCGCCGAGGCCGAAGCGGGCGAGAACGGGCCGGGCAGCGCCTCCGACAGGTTGGTGGCCAGAAACGTCGGAAAGCGCGGATCGATCGGGGTATCGAATTCCCCGTTGTCACCGGCGGGACCGGCCCAATCGGGCTTCACCCCGTCCTCAGTCGGCGCATCGACGGACGGAAGGTCGCCGATGGTGGCCATCCGCCACGGTAGTGACACCACCCGCTTGCCCACCGTGACGCGGCCGCGCACCGCGAGCGAGAAATCTTCGACACATTCACTGGAGTTCCAGGCCGGCCGGAACCCCCACTGCTCACGCAGCCGCGCGGTATCCATGAACGCGGCGCCGTGCACCAGTTCCAACTCGGCCAGTTCGAAGCCCAACCGCATGACGGGGCGTCCGAGCGCAGCGGCGATCCGGCGGAACGTCAGCTCGCCCGGAGCGGCGAGATTGACTGGACCGCTGCCGATTTCGTCGTCGACGATCGCCCGGTGAAATAACCGAAGGGCGTCGTCGGGGTGGACCACCTGCATCAGGCGGTCGGCCGATCCATCCGGGAATACCGGCAGCGCCAGCAGCCGGCGCACCCAGTTGTCCACGCTTCGGCCGAGGATCAGCGCGGAGCGGATCGCGACCCACTCCAGGTCCGAATCCTCGAGCATCTGCTCGACCATTGCCTTGTGCCGGCCGTCGTCGCCGATCGGCGTTCTCTCGTCGTGCTCGGTCTTCGGTGCGTCCCCGCCGCCGTAAACATGGGCCGACGATGCGAAGACGATCCTTCTGGCCCGGGTCTCGGCCATCGCCGCCAGCACATTGCGGGTGCCGTCGATGTTGACCTGCCGGCTGATTCGGTCGTTGTGTCCGGGACTCCTTGCCCACGCGCAGTGGGCGACAACGTCCGCGCCGGCCAAGGCGCGGGTGACCGCGTCGGTGTCCCGGATGTCGGCCACGACGAATTCAGCTGCACTGGGCCAGCTTTCGGTCCGGTGCCGGGCTATCCCGGTGACGTCGTGGCCCTGGCTGAGCAAGCGGGCGGTGAGGCCGCGGCCGAGCACACCGCTGGCCCCGGTGATCGCGACTCTCACTGATTGCCCTCGCGCAGACCCATGGCTACTCGTCGTCGTCCATCAGCGCCGCGTTGACGAGATCCTCGAGATCCATGTCCGCGATGTCCTTCTCCGAGGTCGCCGCGGCGGCCGGCGACTGTCCGTCCCCCCGACCGCCGTCGGCCTCGTTCGCCAACGCGAGCAACAGCTCCAGCACCCCGGCCTGCCGCAGGCGCTTGACCGGAATCGAACCCACGGCGCGCTGGATCTCGGCCTCACCCGGCGCGGCGGCGGGCGTCTGCTGCTCGGCCGCGCCGACAAGTTCGCGGTGCATGTAACCGGCCAGGGCGGCGGAGTTCGGGTAATCGAAGATCAGCGTGGGTGACAACGCCAGGCCGGTAGCGGATTTCAGCCGGTTGCGCATTTCGACCGCGGTCAGCGAGTCGAAACCCAATTCCTGAAATGCGCGGTCGGGGTCGATCGACTCCGGGCTGGAGTTGCCGAGCACGGTGGCGATGTTGGCCCGCACCAAATCCAGCAGAACCGCCTGCTGCTCGTCCTCCGGAAGCCCTTCGAGGCGCTGCAGCAGAGCGGATTTCGACTTCGCCGCGGCCAGCGAATCGTCGACCTGACGCCGGGTCGGCGCGTTGATCAGATCGACGAACATCGGCGGCAGCGTCCCGCTATCGAACTTGACCCGCAACGCGGCGAGGTCGATGTGGGCGGGCAACAGGAACGGCTCGTCGACGATGAGCGCGGTGTCCATCAATTCCAGTGCCTCATCGGACGACATCGCGACGATTCCGTCGCGGCCGAACCGGGCACGGTCGGCCGCACCGAGCGCGCCGGTCATGGCGCTGGCCTGATCCCACAACCCCCACGCCAGCGACATCGCCGGCAGCCCAAGCGTGCGCCGGTGCACGGCCAACCCGTCCAGGAACGAGTTGGCCGCCGCGTAGTTGGCCTGACCCGACGCGCCCGCCAAACCCGCCATCGACGAAAACATCACGAACGCAGACACATCCAGGTCGCGCGTCAGCTCGTGTAGGTTCCACGCCGCGTCGACCTTGGCCCGCAACACCGACGCCACCCGCTCCGGGGTGAGCGACGAGATCACCGCGTCGTCGAGTACACCGGCCGCGTGGATCACACCCGACAGCGGCCGGTGCACCGGAATGTCGGCGATCACCTTGGCCAGCGCCTCGCGGTCGGCGGCGTCACAGGCCACCACCTGCACCTGCGCACCGGCGGCGTTGAGTTCCGTCACCAGTTCGGCGGCGCCCGGCGCGTCGAGACCACGCCGGCTGACCAGCACCAGGTTCCGCGCGTCGTGGCGCCTGACCACGTGGCGGGCCAGGGCCGAACCCGCCATCCCGGTGGCACCGGTGATCATGACGGTGCCCGCCGCCCAGGCGTCCGGCATGGTCATGACGACCTTGCCCACGTGGCGGGCCTGGCTCAAATACCGCAATGCCGCCGGTGCGCGTCGTACGTCAAACCTGGTTACCGGCAACGGCCGCAGCACGTCATCACCGAACATCGCGGTCAGTTCGTCGAGTATCTGCGCGATGCGGTCCGGCCCGGCCTCGAACAGGTCGAAGGCGCGATAGCGCACACCGGCGTGTGCCTGGGCCACCGCCTCGGGGTCGCGCATGTCGGTCTTGCCCATCTCCAGGAACGCGCCGCCGGGGGCGACGAGTCGCAGGGAGGCGTCGACGAAGTCGCCGGACAGCGAGTCCAGCACCAGGTCCATGCCGCGCCCGCCGGTGACCGCCCGGAACTTCTCCTCGAAGTCCAGGCTGCGGGAGTCCGAGATGTGGTCCTCGTCAAAGCCCATGGCGCGCAGGGTGTCCCACTTGCCCCGGCTGGCGGTCGCGAAGACTTCGAGGCCCAGGTGGCGGGCCAGCTGCACCGCGGCCATTCCCACCCCACCGGCGGCGGCGTGCACCAGCACCCGCTGGCCCCGTTTGGCGGCGGCCAGGTCCACCAGCGCGTAGAAGGCGGTGGCGAATACCACCGTGGTGGTGGCGGCCGCGGTGTGCGACCACCCGGCCGGCATCTTGGCGAGCAGGCGCTGGTCGGTCCTGCCGATCGTGCCGGTGCCATCGGGGAACAGACCCATCACCCGGTCGCCGACCGCGAAACGCCCGCTGCCCGGCCCAGTTTCGATGACCACACCAGAGGCCTCGATGCCCATGACGGCATCCGGGTCCGGGTAGAGCCCCAGCGCGATCATCACGTCGCGGAAGTTGGCGGCCAGGGCCGACAGGGCGACCCGAACCTGCCCGGGCGCCAGCGGGGCGTCGGCGTCCGGGATCCGTTCCAGCCGCAGATTCTCGAACGTGCCGTAACTGCTCATGCCGAGTCGCCACGGCCCGTCGGCCGGGGGCACCAGCAGGCCGCCGACTGCGCGAGTGCCATGCACCCGCGCGGTGTACACCGCCCCGTCGCGCAGCAATACCTGCGGCTCGCCGACCGACAACGCCGCTCCGACGGACTCGTCGTCCAACCGGCCATCGGTGTCGACGAGCACGATGCGACCGGGGTGTTCGGTTTGCGCCGAGCGCACCAGTCCCCACACCGCCGCGCCCGCAAGATCGGTGACGTCCTCCCCCGGCAACGCCATCGCGCCGCGGGTCGCCACGACCAGGGTGCCCGCGCCGTCGCGGGCCAGCCAGGACTGCAGCACCGGCAGGACCGCGCGCGTGGCCGCGTAGACATCGGCCACGACATCGTCGACCACCGGCGCCGATTCGAAGACGACCGCCGACGGCTGCGTCTCGGGGCCATCTGATTCCGTTGCGCCCCAGAGTGATACCGTCACAGGCTGCACCGACGTCGACCGCTGGGCCGACCAGAGGACCTCGAAGAGCCGGTCGGGTCCCGAACTCGAGACCGCCGCCAGCAGCTGCTGGTCGGTCACCGGCCGGGCCACCATCGACGCCACCGAGAGCACCGGCAGCCCCAACCCGTCGGCAAGTTCGATCGACACCGCCGAATCACTCACCGGCACGATCCGTGCGCGCACCGCCGTCGCGCCCGCGGCGTGCAGCGAGACCCGCTGCCAGGAGAATGGCACCAACATCGAACCTTCGGGGAGTTCGTCGCCGTCGGACGCCAAGATCACCGCGTGCAGTGCCGCGTCGAGCATCACCGGGTGGACGCCGAACCCGGCCGCCGAAACCCCCGTGTCCGCGGGCAGGGTCACTTCCGCGAAGACTTCGTCGCCGCGACGCCACATCGAGGTCAGGCCGCGGAATGCGGGGCCGTAGCCGTATCCGCGCTCGGCGAGGCGCTCATAGCCGTCGCCGACGTCGACCGCGGTGGCACCCATCGGTGGCCACACCGACAGGTCCGCGCTCGGCTGCACCTCGCCCGCACGCAGGACGCCCTCGGCGTGCAACGACCAGCCCGAACCCACGTCAGCGCGCGAAAAGACCGACACCGCACGGGCACCCGATTCGTCAGCGCCGCCGACGACGACCTGCACCGCGACCGATCCGGAGCCCGGCAACACCAGCGGCGCCGCCAGATTCAGCTCGTCGACAACGCCGCAGCCCACTTCGTCGCCGGCGCGGATCGCGAGCTCCACGAATCCAGCGCCGGGGAACAGCACCACGCCGCCGACGGCGTGATCCGCCAGCCAGCCCTGCGCACTGGGCGACAACCGGCCCGTCAGTACCACCCCGCCGGACGCCGGCAGTTCCACCACCGCACCGAGCAGGGCGTGCTCGCCGGGCGCGAGCCCCAAACCCGCGGCGTCGACCGTGGCTCCGTCGCCGGAGAGCCAGAACCGCCGGCGCTCGAACGCGTAGGTGGGCAACTCCACGAAATTGGCCTTGCCGATGGCGCGGCGCCAGTCCACGTCCATCCCGGCGACGAATCCCTGCGCGACCGCGTTGGTCAGGGCCAGCGGCTCCGGGCGGTCTTTGCGTAGCGCCGACATGGTGATCACCGGAGCGTCGGGAAGCGATTCTTCGATCGATGCCGTCAGCCCGCTGCTGGGACCGACCTCGAGGAAGCGGTTTGCACCGGCCGAATGCGCGAAGCGCACGCTGTCGCCGAACCGCACGGCTTCGCGGATGTGCCGTTTCCAATAGGCCGCCGAAGCGAAGTCGTCGGCCGCCAGCTGCCCGGTCAGGTTCGACACGATCGGAATCGTCGGGGTGCCGATCGCGAGACCGGCCGCGACCGTGCCGAATTCGTCGACCATCGGGTCCATCAACGGCGAGTGGAACGCGTGGGACACCGCCAACTGGTGGACGCGGCGCCCGTCGGCGCGGAGTTGGCCCGCGATCGCGGACACCTTGTCCTCGACCCCCGAAATGACCACCGACATCGGCCCGTTGACCGCGGCGATGCCGACCCCGGGCACCAGCAGCGGTCGCACCTCATCCTCGGTGGCCTGCACGGCGATCATCGCCCCACCCTCCGGCAGGGCCTGCATGAAGCGGCCGCGAGCGGCGACCAGGACCGCCGCGTTTTCCAGCGACAAGACGCCGGCGACGTGCGCGGCCGAAAGCTCACCGATCGAGTGGCCCAGCACGAAGTCGGGATGGACGCCCCAGGATTCGAGCAACCGGAACAGGGCGACTTCCACCGCGAACAACGCCGGCTGGGCGAATTCGGTGGTGTTCAAGAGATTTTCGTCGTGGCCCCACATGACTTCGCGCAACGGCCGCAGCAAATGCCGGTCCAACTCGGCCACGACGGTGTTGAACGCCTCGGCGAACACCGGGTAGGCGGCGTGCAAACCCATGCCCATGCCGAGAATTTGGGCGCCCTGGCCGGGGAAGACGAAGACGGTCTTGCCGCCGGGCGTGACCGTGCCCTGGACGACCGCTCCGAGTTCACCGGCGGCCAACTCATCGAGGCCGGCCAGCAACAGCTCGCGATCACCACCCACAACGACGGCGCGATGCTCGAAGTTCGACCGGCCAGCCAACGACCACGCCACATCACCGGCGTCGAGGTCGCCGCGCTGGCGTACGTGCTCGGCCAGCCGTGCGGCCTGGGAACCCAACGCCGACAACGACTTCGCGGATACCACCCACGGAACGAGCGGCGCCGTGGCGCGTTCGGCAACCGGCGCGGCGCCGACGGGCGCGGACTCGATGATCACGTGCGCGTTGGTGCCGCTGATGCCGAACGACGAAACGCCGGCGCGGCGCGGATGATCCGCGTTCCAGGGCTGCGGTTCGGTCAGCAGGGACACCGATCCCGCCGACCAGTCGACGTGCGGACTGGGTTCGTCGACGTGCAGCGTCGCCGGCAATAGGCCGTGGCGCATCGCCAGCACCATCTTGATCACGCCGGCCACGCCGGCGGCGGCCTGCGTGTGACCGATGTTCGACTTGATCGAGCCCAGCAGGAGCGGTTCGGCACGGCCCTGCCCGTAAGTGGCCAACAACGCCTGGGCCTCAATGGGATCGCCCAACGTGGTCCCCGTGCCGTGGCCTTCGACGACGTCGACGTCGGCCGCGGACAGGCCGGCGTTGGCCAGCGCGGCGCGCACCACGCGCTGCTGAGACGGGCCGTTGGGCGCGGTGAGGCCGTTGGAGGCGCCGTCCTGGTTGATCGCCGAACCGCGGACCACCGCCAGCACCGGGTGCCCGAGCCGCTGCGCATCCGACAGCCGCTCAACCACCAGCATGCCGCCGCCCTCGGAGAATCCGGTGCCGTCGGCGGCCCCGGCGTACGCCTTGCATCGGCCGTCGGCGGAAAGCCCGCGCATGCGGCTGAATTCCACGAAGATGTCGGGTGTGGCGTTCACGGTGACGCCGCCGGCGAGCGCCAGGTCGCACTCGCCCGAGCGCAGCGACTGCGCCGCCATGTGCAACGCCACCAGCGACGACGAACACGCCGTGTCCACCGAGACCGCCGGCCCCTCCAAGCCCAGTACGTACGACACCCGGCCCGACGCCACGCTCGACGACTGCCCGGTCAGGCGGAAGCCCTCCGCGGCCGGGGCGGCGCCCATGCCATAGCCCTGCGTGTAGACCCCGGCGAAGACGCCGGTCGCGCTGCCCCGCAACGCGCCGGGTTCGATTCCGGCCCGCTCCAAGGCTTCCCAGGACAGCTCGAGGAACATCCGCTGCTGCGGGTCCATCGCCAGCGCCTCGCTGGGCGCGATACCGAAGAAGGCGGGGTCGAAGTCCGCGACGCCCTCGACGAACCCGCCGGTGCGGGTGTAACACGTGCCAGGGACGTCGGGGTCCGGGTTGTAGATGCCGGCCAGGTCCCAGCCGCGGTCGGTGGGGAAGTCCGAGAGCACGTCACGCTGCTCGACGAGCATCCGCCACAGATCGTCGGGGGAAGTGACCCCGCCCGGATACCGGCACGCCATGCCGACGATCACGATCGGGTCGTCGCCGACGGCACGGACGGCCGGGGCGGGCGCGACTTCCTGCGGCACTCCCGCCAGTTCGCCCCGGATGTAACCCGCGAGGCCGTTCGGTGTCGGGTAGTCGAAGATGAGGGTGGGTGAAAGGGCAAGCCCGGTCGCGGTTTTCAGCCGGTTGCGCATTTCGACCGCGGTCAGCGAGTCGAAGCCCAAGTCCTGGAACGCCTTGTCCGGGTCGATCGCCTCCGGTGTGGTGTTGCCCAACACGGTGGCGATGTGCGCGCGGACCAGGTCCAGCAGCACGGCGTGCTGTTCGGGTTCGGTCAGGCCGTGCAGCCGATGCGCCAAGGCCGATTTCGATTTGGCGGCGGCCAGTGAGTCGTCGACCTGACGCCGCGCGGGCGCGTTGACCAGGTCGGCGAACATGGGTGGCACTGCGGTGGCGTGGGCGCGCAGCGCGTTCAGGTCGATGCGGGCGGGCGCGAGGAACGGCTCGTCGACGATCAGGGCGGCGTCGAACAATTCCATCGCCTCGTCCGACGACAGAGCCAGGATCCCGTCGCGACCGAGCCGGGCGATGTCGGCGGCGTCCAGCCCACCGGTCATGGCGCTGGCCTGATCCCACAGTCCCCAGCCCAGCGAGATCGCGGGCAACCCGAGAGCCCGGCGGTGCGCGGCCAGCCCGTCGAGGAACGAGTTGGCCGCCGCGTAGTTGGCCTGGCCCGACGACCCCACCAGCCCGGCCATCGACGAAAACATCACGAACGCAGCGAGATCGAGGTCGCGGGTGAGCTCGTGCAGATTCCAGGCCGCATCTACCTTGGCGCGCAACACCGCGTCCACTCGCTCAGCGGTCAAGGATGTGACGACCGCGTCGTCGAGCACGCCCGCTGCATGGATCACCCCGCTCAGCGGATGCTCCGCCGGGATGTCGGCGAGCACCGAGGCCAATGCCGCCCGGTCGGCGGCATCGCACGCGACGGCGCGCACCCGGGCGCCGGCTTGCTCCAATTCGGCGATCAGCTCGGCTGCCCCGGGCGCGTCGGGACCGGTGCGGCTGAGCAACACCATGTTCCGCACACCGTGGTGCGCGACGAGGTGGCGGGCCAGCGTCGAACCCGCCATCCCGGTTCCACCGGTGATGAGCACCGTGCCGGTCGCCAGGGCACCCGGAAGGGTCATGACGACCTTGCCGATGTGGCGGGCCTGGCTCAGGTACCGCAACGCCGCGCGACCGCGCCGGATGTCGAAGGTGGTCACCGGCAACGGCCGTAGCACACCGGCTTCGAAGAGCCCGGCCAACTCGTTCATCCACTGGTGCATCCGGGGACGGCCGGGCTCGAAGAGGTCGAAGGCGCGGTAGCGCACGCCGGGGTATTGCTGGGCGATCACGCCGGGGTCGCGGATGTCGGTCTTGCCCATCTCCAAGAACACGCCGCCGGGAGCCACCAGGCGCAGGGAGGCGTCCACGAAGTCGCCCGCCAGCGAATCGAGCACCACATCCACCCCGCGACCGGCGGTCACGGCCCGGAACTTCTCCTCGAACTCCAGGCTGCGGGAATCCGAGATGTGGTCGTCGTCGAAGCCCATGGCCCGCAACGTGTCCCATTTACCGCGGCTGGCAGTCGCGAAGATCTCGAGACCCAGGTAGCGGCCGAGCTGGACCGCGGCCATGCCGACACCGCCGGCCGCCGCGTGCACCAGCACCCGCTGGCCCGGCTTGACGTCGGCCAGGTGCACGAAGGCCATGTAGGCGGTGGTGAAGACCGCCGAGATCGCGGCGGCCTCGGCGTAGGACCAGTCCGCCGGCATCGGCTGCAGCAGGCGGACATCGCCCGGGACCAGCGTGCCGCTACCGTCGGGGAAAAATCCGTAGACCGAGTCGCCGACGGCGAATTCGTTGACCCCGGGACCGACTTCGACGACCACGCCGGCGCCTTCACCACCGAGCAACGCGTCATGGGTGAACATGTCCAGGGTGATCATGATGTCGCGGAAGTTGGCCGCGATCGCGCGCAGCGCCACCCGCACCTGACCCGGCTCCAGCGGCGCGTCGGCGTTGGGAACCGGCTCCAGCCGCAGGTTTTCAAAGGTGCCGGCGGTGCCGATGCCCAGTCGCCAGGGACCGTCGCCCGGAGGCACCAAAAGGTCGTCGACCGCGCGGCTGGGCCGAACCCGCGCGGTGTAGACCTGGCCGTTGCGCAGCAAGACCTGGGGTTCGCCGGTCGCGAGCGCCGACGCGACCGCCCGATCATCGAGCGGCACATCGGAATCCACCAGGACGATGCGGCCGGGGTGCTCCGTCTGCGCCGAACGCACCAGCCCCCATACGGCCGCGCCGGGCAGGTCGCTGATGTCCTCGCCCGGCAGTCCGACCGCCCCCCGGGTGGCCACGATCAGCACGCCGGAGTCGCGCTCGGTCAGCCATGCCTGCGCGGCGGCCAGCGCCCGGTGGGTGCGCTCGTAGGTTGCGGTGACCGGATCTTGTTCACCGGCAAGGGATTCCAGAATCTCGTGCGGCGGCGCCTGGTCCGTGACGGCCGTTGCGGAGGCCGGCGACCAGGCGACGTCGAACAATCGCTCCGGGCCGGAGCTCGACACCGCCGCGCGCAGCTGCCGCTCGCTCACCGGCCGGGCGACCATTGTCCCCACCGACAGCACCGGCAGGCCCAGCCCGTCGGCCAGCTCGATCGAGATGGCGGCGGTGCCGGCACCCGCCTGCGGGCCATTGTCGGTCGGTGCGATCCGCACGCGGACCGCGGTCGCGCCCGCGGCATGCAACGACACGTCCTGCCACGAGAACGGCAGCATTAGTTCGACGGGCCGGCCCGCCGCGTGGTGTGCCATGACGACCGCGTGCATCGCCGCGTCGAGCAGCGCCGGGTGCATCCCGAAACCGCTGACGCCCCCGGCCGCGTCCGGCAGGCGCACTTCGGCGAACACCTCGTCGCCGCGGACCCAGGCCGCGGTCAAACCACGAAACGCCGGGCCGTACCCGTAGCCGTGCGCCGCGAGCTGGTCGTAGCCGTCGGCGACCTCCACGGCAACCGCGCCCGCGGGCGGCCACACCGACAGATCGGCGCGGGGCTCGATGGACCGCGAACTCAGCACACCCTCCGCGTGACACACCCACGCCGAACCGGCGTCGGCGCGGGAGAACACCGAGACGGCGCGGCGCCCCGATTCTTCGCTGGGACCGACAACGACCTGCACGGCAACGGAACTGGCCGCGGGCAACATCAGGGGCGCCTGCAATGTGAGTTCGTCGACCACCGAGCAGCCGACTTCGTCGCCGGCCCGGATCGCCAACTCGACGAAACCCGCGCCGGGGAACACCGCGGCACCGGAGACGGCGTGATCGGCCAGCCAGCCCTGCAGGCCGGGCGACAGCCGGCCGGTCAGCAGCACCCCGTCCGAGGCCGGCAGTTCGACGACCGCGCTGAGCAATGCGTGCTCGCTGGTCCCGAGCCCCAGCCCGGCGGCGTCGGCCCCGATGCCCTCGCCGGACAGCCAAAACCTGCGCCGGTCAAAGGCGTAGGTGGGCAGTTCCACGAAGCCCGCCCCGGACAAGACGCCACGCCAGTTCACGCTCACACCGGCCGCGAATGCTGCGGCGGCCGACGTGAGGAAGCGCTCGAGGCCGCCGTCATCGCGGCCCAGGGTGGGAACCACGATGGCCTCGGGGTCGCCGGCCGAGTTTTTCAGGCAGTCGTTGGCGCTGCCTTCGATCCCGGCGATCAGCGCGGGGTGCGGGCTGGATTCGATGAACGTGCGGTACCCGTGCTCGCATGCCGCGCGCACCGCCTGGTCGAACTGCACGGTCTGCCGAATGTTGCGGTACCAGTAGGCCGCGTCCAAACCGGCTGTGTCCAAACGGCTTCCGGTCACGGTGGAGAAGAAGGCGACACGCGAGGAACGGGGCTCGATGCCGGCCAGGGCCTCGGCCAGCTCGTCGCGAATGGCCTCGACCTCGACCGAGTGCGACGCGTAGTCCACGTCGATCCGGCGGGTGCGCAGCTCCAGGTCCACGCAGAAACCGGCGAGTTCGTCGAGCGCGGCCACTTCGCCCGACACGACCACCGCCGAGGGGCCGTTGACGGCGGCGATGCTGACACGGTTGCCGTAGGGCGCCAACAACTCCCGTGCGCGTTCGGTGCTGCACGCGATGGACAGCATGCCTCCGGAGTGGGCCATCGACCGCAACAACTTGCTGCGCAGCGTGACCACCTGAGCGGCGTCGCGCAGCGACAGCGCGCCGGCGACGAACGCGGCGGCGATCTCTCCCTGCGAATGGCCGATCACCGCGTCGGGGCTGACGCCGACCGACTTCCACAGTTCGGCCAGCGACACCATCACCGCGAACAGCACCGGCTGCACGACGTCCACCCGGTCCAAGCCCGGGGCGTCCGCGTTGCCGCGCAGCACGTCGATCAGCGACCAGTCGACGAATTCCGCGAAGACTTCCGCGCACGCGTCGATCTGGTGCGCGAATACCGGTGCGGTGTCGAGCAATTCGATCCCCATACCCAGCCATTGCGAGCCTTGGCCGGGGAACACGAAGACGTTCTTGCCCGCGGGTGGCGCGCTGCCCTGGATGACCGAACCGGCCGGGTCCTGAATATCTGAGGCGGCCAATTCATCCAGCCCGGCGAGCAACCGGTCCCGGTCGGCACCGACGACGACGGCCCGGTGCTCGAAGGTGGCGCGGCCGGCCAACGACCAGGCCACGTCGGCGACGTCGATCTCGTCGTGGCCGCGCAGGTGCCCGGCTAACCGGGCGGCCTGAGACCTCAACGCCGACAGTGACTTTGCCGACAACGCCCACGGCACCGTCGCGGGCTTCGGGCGGTCGGTCAGCGGCTCGGGCGCCGGGACCGCCTCGATGATCACGTGTGCGTTGGTGCCGCTGATCCCGAACGACGACACCCCGGCCCGTTGTACGTGGCGATTCGCGGGCCAGGGCCGCGCCTCGGTCAGCAACGAGACCGATCCCGCCGACCAATCGACGTGCGGGCTGGGCACGTCCACATGCAGTGTCGCCGGCAGCATTTCGTGACGCATGGCCTGGACCATCTTGATCACGCCCGCCACGCCCGCGGCGGCCTGGGTATGGCCCATGTTCGACTTGATCGAGCCCAGCCACAGGGGCTCGGGCCGGTCCTGGCCGTACGTCGCCAACAACGCCTGGGCCTCGATGGGGTCGCCCAGCGTGGTGCCTGTTCCGTGGCCTTCCACCACGTCGACGTCTGCCGTCGACAGGCCGGCATTGGCCAGCGCCGCCCGCACCACCCGCTGCTGCGAGGGGCCGTTGGGCGCGGTCAGCCCGTTCGATGCGCCGTCCTGATTGACCGCCGAGCCGCGCACCAGCGCCAGCACCGGATGGCCCAACCGCCTGGCATCCGAGAGCCGCTCGACGACGAGCATCGCCCCGCCCTCCGACCAGCCGACTCCGTCGGCAGCCCCGGCGTACGCCTTGGACCGGCCGTCGGGGGCCAGCCCTCGGTGGCGGCTGAACTCGACGAAGACCGTCGGGGTGGCGTTGACGGTCGCGCCCCCGGCCAGCGCCAGATCGCACTCCCCCGAGCGCAACGACTGAACCGCCATGTGCAACGCGACCAACGACGACGAACACGCCGTGTCCACCGACACCGCCGGGCCCTCGAGTCCCAGCACATACGACACCCGACCGGAGGCGACGCTGGAGGTCATGCCGGTCAGGCGGTAGCCCTCGATCTCCTCGGCGAGCATGCCGTAGCCCTGGACGATAAGCCCGGCGAACACCCCGGTCGCGCTGCCCCGCAGCCCGCTCGGGTCGATGCCGCCCCGTTCCAAGGCCTCCCAAGACAGTTCCAGCAGCATCCGATGTTGCGGGTCCATCGCGAGTGCCTCGCTCGGAGCGATGCCGAAAAAGGCCGGATCGAAGTCGGCGACACCGTCCACGAAACCGCCGGTCCGCGCGTAGGTCTTGTGGCGGGCGTCGGGGTCCGGGTCGTACAGGCTCGCCAGGTCCCAGCCGCGATCGTTGGGGAAATCGGTGATCACATCGCGGCCGTCGGCCACCATCTGCCACAGGTCTTCTGGTGTCTCGACTCCGCCGGGGAAGCGGCAGGACATACCGACGATCGCGATCGGCTCGCTCGACCGCTCCAGCAGCGCACGGTTGGTGCGTTTCAGGCGCTCGACCTGGACCAGCGCTTTGCGCAGCGCTTCGGTCGCATGCTGGAGTTGATCCACCATCACTACCTCTCGCCTAACTTGGCCGTCAGCTGCCCCGATGCGACTCTCGCCGAGTCACGGAATTTGCTGCACGATGCGATGCCGTGCCGCTCTCCGGCCCAAGAATGTCGCTGGTGAGTATGGCCAACTCTGACGGTATTTCAAAACGCCCGATGCTCCCGACTGCTACGGGAGAACCGGCATCGGCGTGAGGCACGCCTTGTCCAAGGGGATCCGGAACGCGCCGTTGCGCCCGCGGGTGCCGGGGCATCTCACGACCCCGGTACGCCGGGATACAACTGACGCGCCGTCCATGGCGCGACTGTACCCGGCTATGCATCGGCAGTGGTCAGGACGGCTCAGACGCCCACCCGGCGCCAGCCGTCGGCCGCCCGGGCGGCCCTGATCAGCAGGTCGCACAGTTCGCGCAGTTCGGTCGCCTGCGCTCCCTCGTCGAGGGCGGTGGCGACATCCTCCGCCGCGCACCGCACCTGGTAGACCCGGTCGGACAGGTCGGCGGCGTCGTCGGCCGAAAGGACCACCGCGTCGGGAGGCAAGGCCAGCGAGGCGCCGGCACCGCCCCGGGTCAACGAGGCGCGTTGTTCGTACGCCCGCTGCCGGCACGACTGGCGGCAGTACTGGCGGCGGCGTCCCATCCCGGCGTCGGACACGTCTCGACCGCACCAACGGCACGGCTGCGGGCGGGGACGGCGGCTCACGCCTGCCGACTTTAGTCGGGATTGCGCGGCGATCCCGGTATCATTGAAGGTCGCGTCGCGTACGCCGGCCACCCGACCGGGGAACTACGCAGACCGCCGCAACGTTTGCCAAGCGGACAGAATTGCATTACAGCAGCCCGAAGTTCAGTAGACCTAGAGGAGTAGCAACATGGCTGATCGCGTCCTTAGAGGCAGTCGCCTCGGAGCCGTGAGCTACGAGACCGACCGCAATCACGACCTCGCCCCACGTCAGCTCGCGAAGTACCGCACCGAGAACGGCGAAGAGTTCGAGGTCCCTTTCGCCGACGACGCTGAAATTCCCGGCACGTGGCTGTGCCGCAACGGCTTGGAAGGCACCCTGATCGAGGGCGACCTGCCCGAGCCGAAGAAGGTGAAGCCCCCGCGCACGCACTGGGACATGTTGCTGGAGCGGCGCAGCGTCGAAGAGCTCGAAGAGCTGCTCAAGGAGCGGCTCGAAATCATCCGGACACGCCGCCGCGGCTGACCTCAGACCGCTTTAGCTGCGGTTGTCGGCGCGCTGGGTGCCGGCGCGGGTCTTGCGGCCCTCGATGCCCCATCGGGTGACCTTCATCAGCGCCTCGCGGATGTTCGATCCGCTCATCTTGGAGACGCCGAGTTCGCGCTCGGTGAAGGTGATCGGCACCTCGACGATGACGAACCCGCTGCACACGGTGCGCCAGGTCAGGTCGATCTGGAAGCAGTAGCCCTTGGAGTCCACCGCCTCGAGACCGATCGCCTCGAGGACTTCCCGCCGGTAGGCGCGGTAGCCGGCGGTGATGTCGTGGACACCGATCCCCAGCGCGAGCCGCGCGTAGGTGTTGGCCGTCCAGGACAGCGCCCAGCGCCGCCATGGCCAGTTCCGCACCGACCCGCCCTCGACGTAGCGGGATCCGATGGCCAGGTCGGCTCCGGCGTCGACCGCGTCCAGCAGACGGTGAAGCTGCTCGGGCGCGTGGCTGCCGTCGGCATCCATCTCGACCAGCACCGAGTAGTCGCGGCTCAGACCCCACGCAAAGCCCGCCAGGTACGCCGCGCCCAGGCCGTCCTTGGCGGTGCGGTGCATCACGTGGGTGCGGCCCGCGTCGGCGGCCGCCAGCTCCTCGGCGAGCTCGCCGGTGCCGTCCGGGCTGCTGTCGTCGACGATCAGCAGGTGGACGTGGGGGCACGCGTCCTTCAGCCGCCGGTGGATGACCGGCAGGTTCTCCCGCTCGTTGTAGGTGGGGATGATCACCAGGACACGCTCGCTGGGACGATTCCCCGGGCCGCGGGGCGCCGGCTGGCCGGTGGTCATGTAGCTCCTCTGTGTCGCCCGAAATTACGCGACGGTCGTCGGCCGCCCTCGTGGAGCGGAGTGTAGTCACCGCCGTCGCCCGGCGGCGCCTGGTCCCCGCCCTCGGCGGGCGGACTGTCCTCGTCAAGCGGGGCTTCACCCGAGGGCGCACCGGTGTCTGGGGATTCGTTCGGGGCCTCGGACCTCCGACGAACCGGACGCGCGAACCAACCATTCTGCCGTATCCCGCCCAGGATCGCCCCCGCGGCCACCGCGACCAGGAGCCATTGCAGGATGGGACCCCAGCGGGTCGCCGGCGTCAGTTTCGTCTTCAGGCGCACCTGTATGTCCAGGTAATCGGGCTGGAAGAAGTCGGTGCGCACCAGCTCGGCGCCGTCGGGGGCGATCACGGCGCTGATCCCGGTGGTGCCCGCGACCAGCACATACCGATCGTGCTCGACGGCCCGCACCTTGGCGAAGCCCAGCTGTTGTTCGCTCATCGTCTTGTTGAAGGTGGCGTTGTTGCTCGGCACGGCCAACAATTGGGCGCCATTCAGGACGGCTTTGCGCGGGACGCGGTCGAAGATCACTTCCCAGCAGGTGGCCACCCCGATCGGCACCCCGGCGATGTGCACGACGTCGCTGCCCGGGCGGGGCACCATGTTCCCGGCTCGGTTGGCGTAGCCGGATAGGTGCTTGAACAGCCACGGCATCGGCAGGTATTCGCCGAACGGCTGCACGATCTCTTTGTCGTGCCGATCGGCGGGCCCCGTCGACGGATTCCAAACGATCATCGTGTTGGTGTATTGGGGGTTCTCCGGTGGGCTGCCGGGCAGCTCCGAGACCGTGCCGATCAGGATCGGCGCGCCGATCGCGGTCGCCGCCTGTGAGATTTCGAGCGCGGCGTCGACGTTGGCCAGGGGGTCGATGTCGGAGGAGTCCTCCGGCCAGATGACGAACTGGGGTTGTGGCGCCTGCCCCGCGCGCACATCCTCCGCCAGCCGCAGCGTCTCGCGGACGTGGTTGTCGAGGACCGCCCGGCGTTGCGCGTTGAAGTCGAGCCCGAGTCGCGGCACGTTGCCCTGCACCAGGGCGACGGTGACCGAGGGCTCGCCGCCCGACCCGGTGCCGGCGTGCCGAACCTGCGGCCAGACGACGACGGCTGCGAACAGCACCAGGCAGATGCAGACGCCGGGCAGCACCACCGCAGGCGGTGCCGCATCGGCGTTGGCCGCCTCCTCTTCGCCGGCACCGCGGTGCGCCCGGTTGCCGGTGCGCCACCACTTGACGATCTCCAGTTCGATCGCGGTCGCGCTGAACCCGATCAGCACGATCGCCAACGAGAGCAGCGCGGGCCCCCCTAGCTTGGCCAACGGCAGGAACGGGCCCTGCGCTTGTCCGAATGCCACCACTCCCCACGGGAAGCCGCCGAACGGGACGATCGATTTCAGCCATTCCTGGGCCGCCCACACCAGCGCGAACCAGACGGGCCAGCCCGGCAGCCCGCGCACGAGCACGGCGCACAGGCCGAATAGCGCGGGAAACAGCGCACACGTCATCGCCAGCACCATCCAGGGCACGGCGCCGACGAGCGTGCTGACCCAGGGCAGCAGCGGAAGATAGAACGCCAGCCCGAACAGGAACCCGTAGCCCAGACCACCGGCCGGAGTTGTCGCCGGATGCTTGAGCACCCAAGCCAGCAGCGAGGCCGCAACGACCGCGGCCCACCACCAATTCAGCGACGGGAAGCTGGTGAACAGCAGAACGCCGCCCCCGATGGCGCACGCCAACCGGGTCAGCCGCGGCAGCATGGCCGCCCGGACGCCGGGCAGCCGCGCGAGCGTTCCCGCCCCCAGCGCCGCGAGCGCCGGCCGCAGTCGGTGCGTGAGCGGCACGGCGCCCGGTTCCGCGGCGCCGTCGCCGGCCCCGGACTCCGGGGCGATGTCGGCGGGATCGTCGTCGCGATCCGATTCGGCTTCGTCGCCGATCGGGTCGGCATCGGGGCGTGCCGCCAGGTCGTCGGCCACCGGGTCGGGCTCGTCGGCTGGGCCGGGGCGGTCTTTCCGGCCGAACCATTCCCTAGCCATGGATGACAGCGCCCCGATGCACCGTTCGCCGGCACCGCGGCAAGGCGTCGGTCGGGCCCAGGCGCGGCAAGGCCGGGACCCGGGCGCACGGGTCCGTCGACCAGCGCTGAACGGCGTCGCGGGGCGCGTGGACCTCCAGGGCCGCGGCGTCCCAGACGGCGAAGGAGGCCGGCGCGCCCGGCACCAGGGTTCCCGTCCTGCCGTCGTCGATGCCGGCGGCGCGCCAGCCGCCGCGGGTCGCGGCGGCGAACGCCGCCCGCGCGGAGACCCCGCTGCCCGGCGTGTGGTGGTTGACCGCCGCGCGCACGCTCGCCCACGGGTCGAGGCCCGTGACCGGCGCATCGGAACCAAGCGCGAGGGGCACGCCTTGCGATGCTAACAGCGCAAACGGATTGAGCCGACGGCCTCGTTCGGCGCCGAGACGCCGCGCGTACATGCCGTCGGCGCCGCCCCACAGCGCGTCGAAGTTGGGCTGCACGCTGGCGATCACGCCCCATTGCCCGAGGCGGCCGGCCTGCTCGGCGGTGACCATTTCAAGGTGCTCCAACCGGTGCCCGCACCGGGCGACGGCCACCGCCCCGAGGTCGGCGACGACCCGTTCGAGGGCCGTCACCACCGCCGACACCGCGGCATCGCCGATGACATGGAAGCCGGCGGTCACCTCGGCCTCGGTGCACGCGCGCAGGTGCGCCTCGACGAGGTCGGGGTCGAGGTAGCAGGTGCCGAACCGGTCCGCGGCGTCGGCGTAGGGCTCGTGCAGCCAGGCGGTGCGGGACCCGAGCGCGCCGTCGACGAACAGGTCGCCGGCCAGCCCGCGGGCTCCGGTCTCCTCGATGAGCGCGCGCGCCCGTGCCGGGGTGCTCACGGCCTCACCCCAGTAGCCGGTCACCTCGACGCCCTGATCGAGCGACCGCAGCCGCAGCCAGTCGTCGAGGCCGCCGATCTCGGGTCCGGCGCATTCGTGCACCGCGACGATGCCTGCCGCCGCGGCGGCCCGCAGGGCGGCGGTGCGGGCTTCGGTCAGCTGTTCGGGAATGAGCATGTCGCGGGCGGCGGCGCGGACCAGATGGTGCGCGTCGGCGGTGAGCGGCCGGTCGGGATGGAAGCCGCCGGCCGCCGGCAGGTCCGCGATGCGCCGGCGCAGCGCCGTCGAGGCCAGCGCGGAGTGGACGTCGACTCTGGACAGATAGGCGGGCCGGTCACCCAGGACGGCGTCGAGGTCGGCGGTGGTTGGCGCGCTGTTCTCGGGCCACGAGGACTCGTCCCACCCGTGGCCCCAGACGGGAAGGCCCGGGTGGGCCGCCGCGTAAT
>NZ_LZJB01000361.1:0-17079 GCF_001666895.1 Mycobacterium sp. E3298 | reverse complement strand
CCGTCTTGTTCGCCCAGCAGCACTATCCGACCGCGTCGGAGCTTCTGCTCGGCGGATCGATCTTCCCCGCCATGCAGAACTTTCTGCTGGCCGCACGCGCTCAGGGGCTCGGGGCTTGCCTGACCAGTTGGGCGTCCTACGGCGGCGAGCGCCCGCTGCGCGAGGCGATCGGCGTACCGGAGGACTGGCTGGTGGCCGGCCACGTCGTGATCGGTTGGCCCAAGGGCGGGCATGGGCCGCTGCGCCGTCGGCCGCTCGCCGATTTCGTGGCGCTCGACCGCTGGGATCGGCCCGCCGACGACCTGTTTGCCGCTCCTGCGGGCTGAACGGCGAACCGGTCGGCCCGGCTGGCCGGGCACTCGGCCTGGCACCCCATAACCCGTTTCCGAGATTATTACTTCCGCGTGCGAGAATGATATTCTCGCACGACGGCGGTGACAGGAGGCGGCCTTCATGCTGTTGGAGTTCGATGCCGATCAGCGGCTGTGGCAGAAGACCGTCCGCGACGCTGTCGCCAAGCAATGTCCGCCGTCGCTGGTGCGCAGCGTGGCCGAGGATGGCGTCGACCCAACCCCATTGTGGAAGTCGTACGTGGATCAGGGCTGGACCGAGTTGGGCGATCCCGAAAGCGCCGTCGAGTTGGCCATCGTGCTCGAAGAATTGGGGCGGGCGACCGATCCCACCCCGTTCCTGGCGACGATGAGCCAGTACGCACCGTTGGCGGGCGAGCAGTTCGACCCCCACGAGTCGGGCACCGCCGTCCACACCGGCGTGACGGCGCACCGCGACGCCGAGGGTTGGGTGTTGGACGGCACGGCCCGCCATGTCCTCGACGGCGACCGTGTCGACCGCCTGGCGGTGGTCACCGACGCCGGGGTGTTCATCATCTGGGCGAACCAGGTGTCAGCGCGGCGCGCCGCGGTCTTCGACCCCATCCTGCACGTCGCCGACTTGTCATTCAACGAGGTTCGCGTGCCGGACACCGCACGGCTCGCCGTCGACTCCGAACGCGCGCACCACATCGCCCTGACGGGCTTGGCGATCACCATGGTCGGGGCCTGCCAGCGCATCCTCGACCTGGTGCTCGAACATGTCGGCAGCCGACAGCAATTCGGGGTGCCGATCGGTTCGTTCCAGGCCGTCCAGCACAAGGCCGCCGACATGCACGTCGCGGTGGAACGCGCACGGGCGCTGGCGTACTTCGCGGCGCTGACGATCGCCGCCGACGATCCCCGCCGCCGGCTGGCGGCGGCGATGGCCAAGGCGTCGGCGGGGGAGTGCCAGTCACTGGTATTCCGGCACGGCCTACAGCTGCATGGCGCAATGGGATTCACGTGGGAGAACGACCTGCAGTTCGCGCTGAAACGGGCCAAGGCGGGTGAGCTGATGCTCGGCGGCGCCGCCGAGCACCGCGCGCGGATCGCGGAGGAATACCGTGCAGCTGACTTTTGATACCGACGTCGAGGAATTCCGCGCCGAGTTCTCCGCCTTCCTCGACGAGAACCTGCCTGCCGCAAGCGAAACGCTCGAGCGCCCCCGGTCGGTTTCGCACATGCCGCAGTGGGCGCGCCGGTGGCAGCGGCTGCTGTTCGACAACGGGTGGCTGTTGCCGAGCCAGCCGCCGGAGTTCGGTGGCCGCAACGCTACGGTCATCCAGCAATTCGTCTACCTCGAGGAACTCAGCCGCCGCCGGATCTACCACAGCTTCAACCCGCAGGGCGTCAACATCGTTGCGGCGTCGCTGTTGTCGTTCGGCAGCGACGAGCAGAAGCGGCGCTGGGCGGTGCCGATTCTGCGGGCCGACATCACCGCGTCGCTCGGGATGAGCGAACCCAGCGCGGGCTCAGACCTGGCGTCGTTGCGCACCCGCGCGGTGCTCGACGGGGATCACTTCGTGGTCAACGGGCAGAAGGTGTGGACCTCGGGCGCCCACGACGCCGACGTCCTGCTGACCTTCGTGCGGACCAACCCGGATGCGCCGAAACACAAGGGAATAAGCGCGCTGATCATCCCCACCGACACCCCGGGTCTGGTGCGCCGGCCGTTCCCGTCGATCTGCGGCGCCGACGATCTGGACTTCAACGAGGTGTTCTTCACCGACGTGCGGGTGCCGGCGGAGAATCTGGTCGGGGAGCGCGACCAGGGATGGCGGGTGGCCAACGGGTCGCTGGGGCACGAGCGCACCATGATGTGGCTGGGCTTCGCCGATCGACTCGAGAACATGATCGACGACTTCCATCCCAGCACCGACGTCGAGCGCGACCAGTACGCCAGCACGATCATGGACAAGCAGGCGTTGCGGCTGTTGGGTTCGGTGGCGTTGGCGCGTGCGGCGCGCGGTGAAGACGACGTGGCCGCGATTTCAGTGCTCAAGCTGCTCGGGTCCGAGGCCGAGCTGCGTGGCATGGAGCTCGCGCTGACGTCGGCGGGGACCGACGGGCTCGTGCACCCTGGGCTGACCGGGCCTTACGCGCACATGAACCTGGACCATTATTTCGCGAGCTGGTTCGAGCGTTACGCCCGCAGCTTTTCCGGGACGATCGCCGGGGGCACGTCGGAAATCCAGCGCAACATCATCGCCCAGCGGGTGCTCGGCCTCCCACGGGGCTAGCGGCCGGCGCTATCGCGGGTCGCGAATTCCGCTCTAGTGCAGCGGCATTCGGCGTTCTAGACCGGGTCGAATTTCGTGATCAGCCACTGGCCGTTGACTCTGGTCAGACTCACCAGCACACTGCTGGACGCCATCGCGGGGTCCGGGTTGTCCTTGCTGGTGGTGCTCTGGTCGACCAGCACCAGCACCACCGCCGAGTTCGGATGTAACTCCGAGACCGCGGCCCCTATCACCCGGGCGCTGGTCTTCAGCGACTTTTGTTTGGCAGCCGGGGCGACGATCTGGTCGGTGAACTGGTTGTAGTACGACAGGAAATCCCCGGACAAGTGCGACTTCGCGGCGGCGAAGTCCTTGTCGAGGGTGTCGGGCGAGTAGGACAGCAAGGCGACCGTTCCGTCGGATGCCGCACCTACGACAGCGCTCGCAACGCGGGGGTCGGTCTGCTTATCGGGCCGGTACTGCTTGAAGTACAGCCAGGTCGCCACGCCAGCGGAAATCAGCAGCAGCGAAATCAGGATGGCGGGAACGGCTTTCACTCTCCGCCGGGCGCGAGGTTCGATGCTTTTATTGCGGTCGGTCTGTTCGGCAGAGTCGTCGGCGGTTTCGGTGCTCTGCTTGTCCTCGCTCATGGGATGAACTCCACGTTGGACATCTTGTATTGCCCGGCTTCGTCTTTGACGGTTACCTTGAGTCGCCAATTGCGTGGTTCATCTTTTGCGCCCGCGGCGTTGGTGATGTGCGATGTCGCCGCGACGAGAACCAACGCGAAATCCCCGTTTATGGATTGCACGGCCGCCGCATTCACGGTTCCCTGGGTGACCACTTTCGACTGCTCGACAACGGTCGTGAAATCTTTTGCACGGGCCTGGAAGTCGTCCCGGAACTGGCCGGTCGAGCTGTCGATCACCCGCTGGACATCCTCCTTAGCCTTGTTGAAGTCCATGGAGGTCAGGTTGACGACACCCTGGCGGGCCCCCGCGATGAAGTTCGCGGCGCGCTGATTGCGCTCGACGGTTTCGTGGCGGTTCCACATCATGTATCCGCTGGCCGCGGTGAAGGCGCAGATAAGGACGATGACGGCCGCCTTCCACACGACGGACCAGGAGGGCACGTGCAGGCGTCGCCTGCGAGTCGGCTTGGATTCCGATTGGGGGTCTTCGGCGGTTTCGCCGGGGGCCTCTTCGTCCGTTGTTTCGTCGTCGTCGGTTATCGCGGCCGTGTCGGTGACGACAGTCTCCGGCTCGTCGGCGTCGGTGGTGTCCTCGTCGACCTCCGGCGCTTCTTCCGTGGTCTCGGCCTCCGGCTCGGCCTCAGACTGGGCCAGCGCCTCGCGCCGGAGCCGGGCGGCACGAGCGCGGGCGCGAGCCGCGGCCGCCAGCGCTTCGGCTTCGGCTGCCTCGGCCTCGGCTTCCTCGAGTAACGCCTTCACGTCGGCTCTCGAAGTGGCCGAATCGTCCTGCGTTTTCTTTGCCTCAGCCATCGTGCTTACTGCCCGCAGCCCTCATGACCGACCGACTCCTATACCTCTCACGCGGCTACCATCGCACGAGCGAGAACGGCCAACTGCTGGTGCCCCCCGGTCCGCCGCCGCAGCCGGTGTCGAACGTCGAGTCGACCTGACCCGCCAGCGTCACCGCATCCCACGAGTAGACGTCATGCGAGGGAAAGAACTGGACCACGCAGCGCACACCGAAGGGATCATCAACGGACAGGGTGTAGCGACCGTTCGACAGATGGGCGTCTCCCCGGTAGGGCGCCGCTTGCCCGTTGGGCTGCGGAGTTGCGTACACGCTCACGCATTCCGGCTCCGGATGGGCGCACGGGTTGATCGACCAAATCCAGCTGTGGCCGGGGTCCCGGGGCGTGTCCACCCGGTAGTTGGCATACGGCATGCCCGCGTGGGCGCTGGGCGGGACAGTCAGCGCGACCATGGCAAGCGCAAGGCTCACTGCGAAAGTCTTCACGGCTGCGTCTCCCATCTCTGCATACGCGCTTGGCCCAAATATAGGGTGCGGCCACCCTGAGCAGGGCTACTCGTAAGAATTGGCGCAGTCGGCGTCCGGCTGTCGCCGGGGCGAGGTCGCGGGCCCACCTAGTCGATTACCGCGGCTTCCTTGCGTTCAGTGATCGGCCGGGCGAGTTCTTGCTCATCGCAGATGCGCTGCAGCTTTTCCAGTGTCTCGTCCAGCCCGGCCCCCACCCTGCGGCCGGGCCTGAAGGTGGCCGGCAGTTTGCGCATGCCCTGGATGACGCCGATGGTTTCGTAGTGAACGGTGCCGTCGGGGTCGCATCGGTAGTCGGGCATTCGATCGAGGACCGCGGTCAGCATCGACTTGAACACCGTGCGGGCGACATTGGATCCGATGCATCGATGGACGCCGAGACCGAAACTGAAGTGGCGGTTGCCCTTCCGGTCCAGGACGATCTCGTCGGGGTCCCTGAACACCGCTGGGTCGCGGTTGGCCATGGCCCACGAGATCCACAGCCGCTCACCCTCTTTGAACTGGGTGCCGTCGAGCTCGACGTCGTCGGAGAAGGTCCGGCCGTCACCGGGCGCCGGCGTGAAGTACCGCAGGAATTCCTCGGTCGCGGGGTCGAGCAGGGCATCGCGTTGCTTGCTGAGCAGCTCGCGTTGATCGGGGTGCTCGGAGAGCCATTCCAGTGAATGGGCGGTCAACGCCGTGGTGGTGTCGAAGCCGCCGCCGATCACCAGCCCGAGGTTGCCGAGGATTTCCAGGTCCGGGGCGGGCTCGCCGTCGATGCGCATCTCGAGCAAAGCATTGACGATGCCGGGCCGGGGATTCTCGCGGATCTCGATCATGTTGTTGACCAGGTCGAGCCCCATTTGCCGATGCATCTCGGTCACCCGCTGGATGTCCGGGGAATGCTCGGGCGTGTACACGGCCGCATGGGTCGGCTCGCTGTACATCTGCCAGTTCTTCAAGGGAATGCCGAGCATGGCCAGCGTCAGCACCGCCGGCACGACGTTGGCCAGATCGTCGACGAAGTCGATCCGGCCGCCTTCGATCTTCTCGTCGAGGCAGGCCCGAGTCACGTCGTCGATGAACGGCTTCCACCGCTTGACGGCTGCCGGTGACAGATAGGGGTTGAGAACGTTGCGATAGATGCGGTGCTCGGGGTCGTCCATCTCCAGGATGCCGCCGCGCACCCCGTTGATCCGGCTGGCCGTCGGAATCGAAATGCCTTTGTAACCGCGGCGCTGGTTGTTGACATCGTGATCGTTGGACACCGCGGGGCAGCGAGCGAGTTCGAACACCTCGTGGCTTCCTGCCGCCACCCAATGGCCGCCGTAGGTGTCGCTCCAGGCCATCGGGCAATTCGCGTGCATCTCTTCGGTGATGGCCTTGAAGTTCGACCGGTAATCCGCGGAATGCCGCTCGAACTGATACCGCTTCTTCTTACGGTCGCTATCGCTGACCGTGTCGTCGACACTCAACGCTCTGTCTCCCTTTGCGCGTCATTCGGTGATGATGATGGCTTGCTCCGGGCATGATTGCGCCGCTTCGCGAACCTGGTCCTCCCGATCGGCCGGCACCACTTCGTCGATCGCCGACGAACTGCCGTCGATGTCGCTGAGCTCGAACGAATCCGGTGCGATCATCGAGCACAGCGTGTGACCCTGGCAGCGTTCCGGATCGACCCAGACCTTCACGGTGTCTCCTTGCGAATTAGTTGCCGACGATCGCCTAGGTGCGACGGCTCAGGTGTTGCGGCCGCCGTTGACGCCCAGGATCTGGCCCGTGATGTAGCCGGCTTCCTCGGACACCAGGAAGGCACATGCCGCCGCGATGTCTTCCGGCTTACCCATGCGGCGCACCGGCGTTCGGGCGATGGTCTCGTCGATGCTGCCCAGATACCCGTTCTTCTCGGCGGCGCGCAGCATCGGGGTGTCGATGAAGCCCGGCGGCACGGCGTTGACCGTGATGCCGCTCGGTCCGTACTCGAGGGCCAGGGATTTAGTGAGCCCGTTGACCGCGGACTTGGCCGCGACGTAATGGCTCATGTAGGGCGCGCCGGAATGGGTGCTTGACGAGGAGATGTTGACGATGCGTCCCCACTTCGCTTCGATCATGTCGGGCAACACCGCCTGGATGGTGTGGAAGACGCCGTTGAGGTTGACGTCGATCACGCGCTGCCAGTCGTCGAACGTGATGTTGTTGAAGCGCTTGAATCCGTCCAGGCCGGCGGCGTTGACGAGAACAGTGACCGGCCCCAGCTTGGCGCGGATCGCCGCGAAGGCCGTCTCGACCTGAGCTCGGTCGGTGACGTCGGCGGTGAACGAGTGGTCGCTGTCGGACGGTGTGAGGTCGATGACGGCGACGTCCAGACCGTCGGCGCGCAGGCGCCGCGCGACGGCAAGCCCGATGCCGGATCCGCCGCCGGTGACCACCGCAGTCTTCACGTTGAGACCTCTAATCCACAGGTGACCGTCTCAGCCACAAAGAATCTCGCTTGCAATTATGAGAACCCTACTCTCACGGCAGAGTGGGTTGCAACAAACCCGGGAAACACTGTTTGGCCTGCGTTGAACTGGGTGGCCAGGCAACCCGCTGGCGCTTGCGTCGCTGGTCAGGGGCCGGTCGCATTCCTGTGAGTTTCTTGAATTATCGAGACACGAATGTAAGATTCGCCGGGGAAGAGAATGAAATTATCGTGACCGTCACCACATGAGGGGGTCGGAATGCCTGCGCAGGACACGGCAGAACTAGCCGCGACCATCGCGGATGCCGCGCCTGAGTCACAGGTCGACCGTCGACTCCTGATCGATGGCCGGCTGGTCACCGCGGACAGAACCTCCCCGTCCAGCAATCCCGCCACCGGCTACCGGATGCCGGCACCGGGGGCCCCGGCGTGAGGCCGCTCGAGGGTATCCGCGTCCTGGAAGTCGCGATGTACGGATTCGTTCCATCGGCGGGCGCCGTGCTCGCCGAATGGGGCGCCGACGTCGTCAAGGTCGAGCACGCGGTCACCGGCGACCCGCAACGCGGTCTCCGGCAGACCGGAATGTTGCGCGTCGAGGGGGATCCGAACCCCAACATCGAACACGCGAACCGCGGCAAGCGCAGCATCGGACTGGACATGTCGGTGCCGGAGGGCAAGGACGTGCTCTACGAGCTGGCCCGCCGCTCGGACGTGTTCCTCACCAGCTTCCTTCCCGCTCATCGGAAGAAGTTCGGCATCGACGTCGACGACATTCGTACGGTCAACCCGAACATCGTCTACGCCCGCGGCAGCGCGCTCGGCCCGCGTGGCGCCGAGTCGCAGAAGGGCGGCTACGACATGACCGCGTTCTGGTGCCGGGCCGGAACCGCCGCGACCATCACCCCGGCGGGGATGCCGGGGATGATCGCGCCGCCCGGACCGGCCTACGGCGACACCATCTCCGGCACCAACCTCGCCGGGGGCATCGCGGCGGCATTGCTCAAGCGCGAACGCACGGGAGAACCGTCGGTCGTCGACGTGTCGCTGCTCGGCAGCGGCCTGTGGTCGATGGGGCACACGGTCGCGCTGACGAACCATCTCGGGCAGCGACTCGAGGCCCCGCCACCGGGAGTGCATGGCGCACCCAACAATCCATTGGTGGGGCTGTACACGACCTCGGACGGCCGGTACATCTCCTTCGTGATGATGCAGCCCACCAAGTTCTGGGCCGACGTGTGTCGGCACGTCGATCTGCCGGACCTGGCCGACGATCCGCGCTTTGCGACCGTCGAGGAGATCGCCGCCAACACCGCAGAGGCGGTCGAGTTGTTGACCAAGGCCATCGCGGCCCACACGCTGGCCGAGTGGAGCGAACGGTTTGCCACGCTGGCCGGACCGTGGGCGCCGGTGCAGGACACGCTGCAGGCGGCCGAGGACGCGCAAATCCGGGCCAACGAGTACATGGTCCGCGCGGGCGAGCTGGAACTGGTCGCCAACCCGGTCCAGTTCAATGTCGCGGCGCCACAGACCGGTCCGGCGCCCGGCTTCGCCGAGCAGACCGACGAAATATTGCTGGAACTCGGCCTTGATTGGGATCGCATCATCGAGCTCAAGACGGCCGGCGCCGTCACTTAAGAGTGGAGCTGCTTGTCTATGTTGGGATTACGGCCCGCCCTCGTTGTCGCCGGGACCCGCTCGCGGCCCCCTGAGCTCGCGGTTACGGGTTGTTCCATAACGGTTAAGCGTTTTTTGCTCCACCTGGACTCGGCATGAGTCATAATCGCCGAACGCTTCAAGGCGCGGAGCACTCTGTCTTGCGGCGTCAACTCACGCGACCGAACGGAGGCACCGGCGTGAGGATGAGAAGCGTTACCACGCCGGCCGAATTTCGGCTGTTCGCTGGGCGTTTCGTGGTCGGCGGCATCCGCTTGGGATCGCCGGTTCAGCCGAATCTACCCCAGCCGGTGCGCAACAACAAGACTGTCAGTCTCGTAGCGATGGAAAGGGTCGGCGCCGATGGCAACTAAGGGTGCCGACCACTGGTCAGCGGGATTGCCGCAGCTGAAACTGAAGTGGAACATGTCGGGGTCGATGCAGGCCGTCGGCGCCCTGTTCGCCATGTCGGCCGACGCGGTTAAGTTTGCGTTCCGCCGGCCCTTCCAGTGGCGGGAGTTCTTGGAGCAGTCCTGGTTCGTCGCGCGGGTGTCACTGGCGCCGACCCTGTTGGTTGCAATTCCCTTCACCGTGCTCGTCAGCTTCACGCTCAACATCCTGCTGCGCGAACTGGGCGCGGCGGACCTATCCGGCGCGGGGGCCGCGTTCGGCGCGGTCACGCAGCTCGGGCCACTGGTCACGGTCTTGATCGTGGCGGGCGCGGGCGCTACGGCGATGTGTGCCGACCTGGGCGCCCGAACGATTCGTGAAGAGATCGACGCGATGGAGGTGCTGGGCATCAACCCGGTGCAACGTTTGGTCACACCGCGCATGTTGGCATCCGGCCTGGTCGCGTTTTTGCTCAACAGCCTCGTCGTCATCATCGGAGTGCTTGGTGGTTACGTCTTTTCGGTGTTTGTCCAAGACGTCAATCCCGGCGCGTTCGCCGCGGGTATCACCCTGCTCACCGGCGTGCCCGAGGTGATCATTTCGTGCGTCAAGGCAGCGCTTTTCGGCCTCATCGCCGGCTTGGTCGCCTGCTATCGCGGCCTGTCGATCACCGGCGGGGGCGCCAAGGCCGTCGGCAACGCGGTGAACGAGACCGTGGTCTACGCCTTCATGTCCCTGTTTGTCGTCAACGTGGTCGTCACCGCGATCGGCATCAAGATGACGGCGAAGTAGGGGCTGTCAATGGCGCTGAGGGCCACGTATCCGCGACTGTTCCGTCAGCTCGAGCGGCCGGTCGCCTTGATGGGCCGGATCGGCGACCACACCCTGTTCTATGGCAAAGCGCTTGCCGGGATGCCCTTTGCGGCCACCCGGTACACGCGCGAAGTCGTGCGACTGGTCGCCGAGATCAGCATGGGCGCGGGAACTTTGGCGATGATCGGCGGAACCGTGGTAATCGTCGGGTTCCTGACGCTGGCGGCCGGCGGCACATTGGCGATTCAGGGCTACACCTCGCTGGGCAACATCGGCATCGAGGCGCTGACGGGCTTTCTGGCGGCGTTCATCAACGTGCGCATCGCGGCACCGGTGGTGGCCGGAATCGGGCTGGCGGCCACCTTCGGCGCCGGGGTGACCGCCCAGCTGGGTGCCATGCGGATCAACGAGGAAGTCGACGCGTTGGAGAGCATGGCGATTCGGCCGGTCGCCTACTTGGTGAGCACCAGGATTCTGGCGGGAATGCTGGCCATCACGCCGTTGTACAGCATCGCCGTCATCCTGTCGTTCGTGGCCAGTCAGTTCACCACGACGTTCTTGCTCGGACAGTCGCAGGGTTTGTACCAGCACTACTTCAACACGTTCCTGAACCCGATCGACCTGTTGTGGTCGTTCCTGCAGGCCATCTTGATGGCGCTCACCATCCTGCTCATCCACACCTATTACGGCTATTTCGCTTCGGGTGGCCCTGCCGGCGTGGGCAACGCCACCGGCAACGCGGTGCGCACCTCGCTCATCGTCGTGGTGTCGGTAACGCTGTTGGTTTCGCTGTCTATTTACGGTACGAACGGCAACTTCAACCTGTCCGGTTAGCAAAGGAGGTGGTACGGCAATGACGCAGAGTGTGCCAGCGGGTCGCGGCGCGGTCGCCGGCCGACCTGTGCGCACCGGCCATGCGCGTCCGCCGGCCGGAAGGCATTACCTGCCGCCCCTGATCGGGTTGGCCACGGTTCTCATCATTGGCTTGATTTTCGCCGTGGCGGTCGGTCTGTTTCAGGGCTCCTTCACCGAAACCGTGCCGGTGACGGTGATCTCGCAACGAGCCGGCCTTGTCATGAATCCCGACGCCAAGGTCAAGATGCGCGGCGTGCAGGTGGGCAAGGTCTCCTCGATCGAGCCGCTGCCCAACGGCGAGGCCGCCATTCATCTGGCGATGGACCCGTCGCAATTGCGCTTCATCCCCAGCAACGTGCTCGTCGACATCGCGTCGTCGACGGTGTTCGGCGCGAAGTCCGTCCAGCTGGTGGAGCCCGCCCAGCCCGCGGCCCAGCGTCTGCACGGGGGCCAGACGCTGCAAGGCCAGCACGTCATGGTCGAAATCAATACCGTGTTCCAGCAACTGGTTTCGGTGCTCAGCCACATCGACCCGCCCAAGCTCAACGAGTCACTGGGCGCCCTCGCCCAAGCGTTCAGCGGGCGGGGCCCACAGCTTGGTCAGTCGCTGAGCGACCTGGATTCGTTCCTGGCCAAACTGGAGCCGAGCCTGCCCGCGTTCCGTCATGACTTCTCGGTCTTACCGGCGGTAGCCAACGCCTATGCCGACGCGGCACCCGACCTGGTGAAGACCGCGGCCAACGCGACCCGAATCAGCAAGACGATTGTCGATGAGCAGCACAACCTGGATGCGTTGCTGATCAGCACGATCGGCTTGGCCGACATCGGCAACGACGTCCTGTCGACGAACCGCCAACCGCTGACGGACGTCATGCATCTGTTGGTGCCAACCACCGATCTGACCAATGAGTACAACCCCGCGCTTACCTGCGCTTTTGGCGGACTCGTACGCCTATCGCACGCGGCGCCACTGTCGGAACCCAGTATCAACATCTCGGCGAGTCTCGTCTGGGGTGCCGAACGTTATCGGTATCCGACGAACCTGCCCAAGGTTGCGGCGACGGGCGGTCCGCGCTGCGTGGGTCTGCCGTCGCTGCCGTTCAATACGAGTCCCCCGCAGCTGATTGCCGACATCGGCGCGGACCCGGTGGTGTACGGGAATCCGCAGCTGATGATCAATTCCGATCTGCTCAAACAGCTGCTGTACGGACCGATCGCCGGACCGCCGCGCAACTCTGCCCAGATCGGACAACCGGGATGAGAACACGCGCCACGCTGGTCAAATTCACGATCTTCGCGGTCGTGATGGCGACGCTGACCGCCTTCCTGTTCTTCATCTTCGGCCAGTACCGGACGGGTGCGACGAATGGGTATTCGGCGGTGTTCACCGATGTTTCGCGTCTCAAGCCGGGGCAGTCGGTGCGGGTCGCCGGGATCCGGGTCGGCACCGTCAACGGCGTCTCTCTGCAGCCGGACAAGAAAGTCGTGGTGAAGTTCGACGTCGACCGCAACATCGTCTTGACGGAGGGCTCCAGGGCGGCGGTCCGCTACCTGAACCTGGTGGGCGATCGCTACCTCGAACTCGTCGATGGCCCGGGCTCGACCAAGCGGCTGCCGGCCGGCGGGCAGATCCCGGTCAACCGGACGGCGCCAGCGCTAGACCTCGATCTGCTACTCGGTGGACTCAAACCCGTCACCCAAGGCCTGAATGCGCGCGACGTCAACGCGTTGACCGCGGGATTGTTACAAGTTTTCCAGGGGCAGGGCGGGACCCTCGACTCGCTGTTCGCCAAGACGACGTCGTTCTCAAACGCTCTGGCCGACAACGATCAAACCGTGCAGCAACTGATCGACAACCTCAACATCGTGATCGGCACGGTCTCCAAAGACGGCAAACAGTTCTCTGGCACGATCGATCGACTCGAGCAGCTTGTCAGCGGCCTGTCGAATGACCGCGACACGATCGGCTCCGCCATCGACGCCTTGGACAAGGGAACCGCGTCGTTGGCGGATCTGCTTGCCGAGGCCCGCCCGCCGCTGTCTGGCACAGTAGCTCAGCTGAATCGGCTGGCGCCGATTCTCGATAACGACAAGGACCGCCTCGACGGCGCACTTCAGAAGGCGCCGAAGAACTACCGCAAGCTGGTCCGGCTCGGCGTGAACGGCGCCACCATCCCGTACTACCTCTGCCAGTTCGGGATCCGCGGCACAGATCTTCAGGGCAAGACAGTGCGCGCCAACATCTATCGTTCAGATGCAGGAAGGTGCACGGAACCCTGATGCTCAAGTATCGCGGAGCTCAGCTCGTCAAGCCTGGCTTCATCGGCGTCATCCTGGCGGTGATGGTCATCCTGGTCGGCCTGTCACCCGACCGATTCATCCAATGGGCGACGATGGTCAGGTACCAGGCGCTGTTCACCGAGGCCGGCGGCCTAGCGAAGGGCAATCCGGTAATCGTGTCGGGGATTAAGGTCGGCACGGTGTCGGACGTGAAGCTGCGGCACGGCGACGCTCTCGTGACGTTCGCGATGAAGGGCAACGTCCTGCTCGGCTCGGAAACGTCCGCCCACATCCGCACGGGCACACTGCTCGGCGAGCGCATGCTGACGGTGGAGTCCGCCGGCACCGGCACGATGCACCCGATGGCTCTCATTCCCGTCTCGCGCACCTCTTCTCCGTACTCGCTGACGGAAGCGGTCAGCGACTTCACGTCGGATACGGCCGGCACCAACACCGCCGCGCTGAATCAATCGTTGGACACGCTGGCGGCAACGCTCGACCAGATCGCACCCCAAATGGGGCCGGCCTTCGACGCGCTCACCCGGCTATCGCGAACCCTCAACAGCCGCAACAAGAACCTGGGCGAGTTATTCAAAAGCGCCGGCGACGTCACCGGGATACTTTCCGAACGCAGCATGCAGGTCAACAAGCTCATCCTCAACTCCGATTCCCTGCTCCAAGTGCTGGTCGCACGCCGGCAAGAGATCGTGGACCTGCTGGCCAACACCTCGGCAGTGGCCAAGCAGCTGACGGCATTGGTGCACGACAACGAAAGCACCTTGGCGCCAACGCTGGAGAGGCTGAACAGGGTCCTCGCGGTCTTGGAAAAGAACCGCGACAACATCGGCAAAGCCCTTCCGGGCCTCGCCAAATTCCAGATCACGGTCGGTGAGGCCATCGCCGGTATGTACGCCTACCAGGCGTTCGTCCCGAACTTCCTTGTCCCGCAACTTTTCCAGGAGTTCTTCGACTACCTCTGGGGATTCCGCACCTTCGATACTTCAAAGGGTCCGGGCTTCCCGTCACCGGTACCTCGGGCGCTGACCCCCTGGCCGTACAACTCCATTCCGCAGTGCCCTGGCTGCACGTTGGGCGGACGGATCGGGGGATCACAATGACCTCCCGGATTCCGCGCAAGCGGCTGGCGGCCGTCACGGCGGTTGTCTTGGTCGCGCTGACAATTGCCGCCGCCGCCGTGCTCGTCCGTAATACGTTTTTCGGCCCACGAACGATCACCGCCTACTTCACCACCGCCACCGCGATCTATCCCCATGACGAGGTACGGGTCTCGGGCGTCAAAGTCGGCAGCATCAAGTCCATTGCGCCGCAAGGCACCCAGGCCAAGATGGTCCTCACGGTCGACCGCGGCGTGCCCATCCCGGCCGACGCAAAGGCCGTTATCGTCGCCCCGAATCTGGTGGCTGCCCGCTACGTCCAGCTCACGCCGGCTTACCGCGACAGTGGGCCGGTGATGCGCGACGGGGCGGTCATCCCGGTCGAACGGACCGCGGTGCCGGTTGAGTGGGACGAGGTCAAAACCCAGTTGATGCGGCTGGCAACGGATTTGGGGCCCAAGAGCGGGGTATCGGGCACGTCGGTGGGCCGATTCATCGACAGCGCCGCCAATGCGCTCGACGGCAACGGCGACAAGCTGCGCCAGACGCTCGGTCAATTGTCAGGCGTGGGCCGGATCCTCGCCAACGGCAGCGGCAACATCGTCGACATCATCAAAAACCTGCAGACCTTTGTCGGCGCCCTGCGCGACAGCAACGTCCAGCTCGTGCAGTTCAATGACCGCCTGGCCACGCTCACCAGTGTGGTCAATGACAGCAAATCCGAACTGGACGCGGCTCTGACCGATCTGTCGACGGCGGTCGGCGAGGTGCAGCGATTCATCGCCGGGACTCGCAACCAGACCAGCGAGCAAATCGCCAGGCTGGCCGATGTCACGCAGAACCTGGTCGATCACCACATGGCCCTGGAAAACATCCTGCACGCGGCGCCGAACGCGTTCGGCAACTTCTTCAACGACTACAACGCCGACACCGGAACCATCATCGGAGGATTCGGGCTCATGAATGCGGCGAATCCGACATGGGGCGGTCAGGTTCTGCTGTCCGTACCGGGCTGCACGCAAATCGGCGCCATCGAGAACATCACGGCGGTCGAATCCGGCAAGCTGTGCTCGCTGTTCCTCGGACCCGGACTGCGGCAGACCAACTGGAATAACTCGCCCATTCCCATCAACCCGTTCCTACACAAGTCGATTGACCCGTCCAAGGTTCTCTACACCGAACAGCGCCTGGCGCCCGGCGGCGAGGGTCCGAAACCCGGACCGCCCGAGATCCCGCCCGCGGTGTCGGCCTACACCGGGCTGCCGGGCGATCCGGTCGGCCCCCCGGGGGCGGTGCCGCCGGAGCGGATACCGGGCGCGGCGATGCCGCTGCCGCCCCCGCCTTCGACACCGCCACCACCGCCGGCGCCCAGCGTGTCGGGCATGCTGCTGCCAGACGGAGGGCCACAACAATGAGCGCACGGGTTGCGGCCAAGCGGGTATTCGCCACCGGCTGTTGCGTGGTGGTGACGGCCACGGGATGCGCATTCCACGGCCTGAATTCGCTACCGCTACCCGGCGCGGTCGGACGCGGGCCAGGGGCCAACATCTACCACGTCGAACTCCCGAATGTCGGTACGATGGAGTCGAATTCGCCGGTGATGATCGATGACGTCGTCGTCGGCAGTGTCGGTGCGATGAAGGTGCAAGGCTGGCACGCGGACGTCGAGATCTCGGTCAAGCGCGATGTGGTGGTCCCAGCCAATGTGGTGGCCACCGTCGGTCAGACGAGCCTGCTGGGCTCGATGCATGTGGAGCTCAATACTCCGCCGGGTCAGCAGGGAAGCGGACGGCTGCAGCCGGGCGCCACCATCCCGCTGAGTCGGTCATCGGCCTACCCGTCGACCGAGCAGACGCTGTCGTCGCTGGGCGCGGTCGTCAACGGCGGTGGACTGGGACAGATCGGGGAGGTCATCCACAACTTCTCGGCCGCCCTGTCCGGGCACGAGGGCGCCGTGCGTGATTTGATTACCCGCCTGGACACGTTCGTCGGGACTTTGGACGACCAGCGCGACGACATCGTCGCCTCCATCCAGGCGCTGAATCGGCTGTCGGCAACGTTCGCCGACCAACGCGACGTTCTTACCGATGCGCTGCGTAAAATACCGCCGGCGCTTGAGGTGTTGACCAGGGAGCGGCCTCGTCTGACGGCCGCGCTGGACCACCTCCGTGTGTTCAGCAACACCGCCAACAGACTGGTCAACGATGCCCAGGCCGATCTCGTCACGAACCTCAAAAACCTGGAGCCGACCATCAAGGCGCTCGCCGACGTCGGACCGGAGTTCGGCGCGGCCATCGCGGGGTCGTTCGTGTTCCCGTTCACGCAGAACTTTGTCGACCGAGCGGTCCGAGGCGACTTCTTCAACCTGCATTTCGACTTCGACCTGACGATTCCCCGGCTTAAGAGGGGCTTGTTGCTGGGCACCCACTGGGGACAGCTGGATATGCCCGAGCCGCCGGTGCCCGGGGACCCGTATCGCCTGAATTACACACTCGATCCGCTGCATAACCCGCTACGGCCGCCGTGGATCGATCCCGATGCCTTACCGCTGCCCCCGCCACCGCCGGGTGCGGTACCGGGACCGGGGCCGGGCAATTATGGACCGCTACCCGGACCTCCGCCGGCTGCGGCCTCGCCGCCCGACGCGGGTCCTGGTCAGACGCCGGCGCCCGCAGAGGCGCCTGGAACGGGAGCCGGTGGATAGATGCTGACGCGCTTCGTTCGGATCCAGCTGGCGATCTTCGCGATCGCCGGGACCATTGGCGTGATCGCGATGGTCCTGTTCTACATCCAAGCGCCGACGCTACTGGGCATCGGTCGGATGACGGTGACGCTGGAGCTGCCGGCCACCGGCGGCCTCTATCGGTTCTCCAACGTGACCTATCGTGGAGTTCAGCTCGGCAAGGTCACCGCCGTGGG
>NZ_LZJB01000360.1:0-7863 GCF_001666895.1 Mycobacterium sp. E3298 | reverse complement strand
CCCGTCCGAGGCCGACACCATCGATACCGTGCGGGCGCTGTACTGACAAACCGAGCGCTGCCGGTTTCGCGCGCGTAGGGTTTCGGCCGTGGCAGTGAAAGTGCACGACAAAGACGTCCGCTACATCCACACCGACGAACAACTGCCGCCCGTCGCGATCGTCGACCGCTCCCCCATCACCCTGCGGCACAAGGTCATGTTCGCGGTCATCGCCGTCGTCGGTGCCGTCGCGTGGGCGATCATCGCGTTCGCGCGCGGCGAGACGGTGAACGCGGTCTGGTTCGTGGTCGCGGCGATCTGCACCTACATCATCGGGTTCCGGTTCTATGCCCGGCTGATCGAGATGAAGATCGTTCGCCCGCGCGACGACCACGCCACCCCGGCCGAGGTGCTAGACGACGGCACCGACTACGTGCCCACCGACCGGCGGGTGCTGTTCGGGCACCATTTCGCCGCCATCGCCGGGGCCGGCCCCCTCGTCGGTCCGGTGCTGGCGACACAGATGGGCTACCTGCCCGGCACCATCTGGATCATCCTCGGCGCGGTGCTCGGCGGCTGCGTGCAGGACTACCTGGTGCTGTGGATCTCCACCCGGCGGCGGGGCCGTTCCCTGGGCCAGATGGCCCGCGACGAACTGGGCGCGGTCGGTGGTGCGGCCGCGCTGGCCGGGGTGCTGGTGATCATGGTGATCCTGATCGCGGTGCTGGCCCTGATCGTGGTCAAGGCCCTGGCCGAAAGCCCGTGGGGCGTGTTCTCCATCGCCATGACCATCCCCATTGCGCTGTTCATGGGAATCTACCTGCGCTTCCTGCGGCCCGGGCGGGTGACGGAGGTGTCGGTGATCGGCTTCGCGCTGCTGCTCGCGGCGGTGGGATCCGGCAATTGGGTTGCCGAAACCCGTTGGGGTGCATCGCTGTTCACGCTCTCGCCGGTCACGTTGTGCTGGTGCCTCATCGGCTACGGCTTCGCCGCTTCGGTGCTGCCGGTGTGGTTGCTGCTGGCACCGCGCGACTACCTGTCCACCTTCATGAAGGTCGGCGCCATCGCCCTGCTCGCGGTCGGCATCTTCATCGCGCGGCCGGTCATGCAGGCACCCGCGATCTCGCAGTTCGCCACCAAGGGCAACGGTCCGGTGTTCGCCGGCTCGCTATTCCCTTTCCTGTTCATCACGATCGCGTGCGGCGCGCTGTCGGGATTCCATTCGCTGATCTCCTCCGGGACAACCCCGAAGCTGCTGGAGAAAGAAGGCCAGATGCGGCTGATCGGCTACGGCGGCATGATCACCGAGTCGTTCGTCGCCGTGATGGCGCTGATCACCGCGTCGATCATCAACCAGCACCTGTACTTCACGATCAACGCGCCTGCCGCGCAGACCGGCGCCACCGCGGCCCGCGCCGCGGATTACGTCAACTCACTCGGGCTGGCCGGCGCCCCGGCGACGGCCGACCAGATCAGCCAGGCCGCCGCCGGCGTCGGCGAGAAGTCCATCGTGTCGCGCACCGGCGGGGCACCCACGCTCGCCTGGGGCATGTCCGAGGTGCTGCAGCGCGTGTTCGGCGGCGCCGGACTCAAATCCTTTTGGTACCACTTCGCGATCATGTTCGAGGCGCTGTTCATCCTGACCACCCTCGACGCGGGCACCCGGGTCAACCGATTCATGCTCTCCGACACGCTCGGCAACATCGGTGGCCCGATGGCCAGGCTGCGCAACCCCAGCTGGCGACCGGGCGTGTGGATCTGCAGCCTGGCGGTGGTCGCCGCCTGGGGCAGCACACTGCTGATGGGCGTGACCGATCCGCTGGGCGGCATCAACACCCTCTTCCCGCTGTTCGGCATCGCCAACCAGCTGCTGGCCGGCATCGCGCTGACCGTCATCACCGTCGTCGTCATCAAGAAGGGGCTGCTGCGGTGGGCCTGGATCCCCGGGTTGCCCCTGCTGTGGGATCTGGCCGTAACGCTGACCGCGTCGTGGCAGAAGATCTTCTCCGGAGATCCCGCCGTCGGCTACTGGACTCAGCACGGCCAGTTCGTGGCGGCCAAGCGCGCCGGCAAGACCGCCTTCGGTGCGGCCAAGAATCCCCATCAAATCGACGAGGTCATCAGGAACACCTTCATCCAGGGCACCCTGTCCATCGTCTTCGCGCTGGTGGTCCTCATCGTCTTTGCCGCCGGAGTTGTGGTCGCCGCCAGGGCAATTCGTGGCGGCGGCAGGCCGCTGACCGAGGAGGATCCGGTGCCCTCGAAGCGGTTCGCGCCGTCCGGCCTGGTTCCCACCGCCGCTGAGCGCGCGTTGCAAAGACGATGGGACGCGCCCGGCAAAAAGGTCGTGTCGAACTCCCCCGCGCGGTCCTAAACTTGCGCGATGAGAGTCGGCATCGACTTTGGCACCACTCACACCGTCGTCGCGGCCGTCGACCGAGGCAACTATCCCGTCATCTCGTTTGACGGCCTCGACGCGTGGCCGTCGATCGTCGCGGCCAACGCGGCCGGGGAGCTGCGCTTCGGCGCGGACGCGGCCGCGGTCCGGCACGACGCGGGATGGTCGGTGCTGCGGTCGTTCAAACGCCTGCTCAACGAGGCCGGACCGCAGACAGAGGTGAGCCTGGCCGGCCGCACCCACCGCCTGGCCGATTTGCTCACCGGATTTCTGGCCCAGCTGAAGAGCGACCTCGTGCGTCGCTCCAACGCCAGCCTCACCGCGGGGGAAACCATCGAGGCCGCGATCAGCGTGCCGGCCAACGCCTCGAGCGCCCAACGCCTGTTGACACTGGACGCGTTCGTGGCGGCGGGCTTCCACGTCGCCGCGCTGCTCAACGAGCCGTCGGCCGCCAGCCTCGAATACGCGCACCGCTACCGGTCCACGATCACCGCCAAGCGGGAGTACGTCCTCATCTACGACCTCGGCGGGGGCACCTTCGACGCCTCGTTGCTCAAGATGACCGGGCACGCGAACGAGGTCGTCATCAGTGAGGGCATCCAGCGCCTCGGCGGCGACGACTTCGACGACGCGATCGTCGAGCTCGTCCTGGACCGCTCCCAACTGTCCGGGGTGGACGCGGCGGCCCGCGACCTGCTGCGGGAGGAGTGCGCCGCCCGCAAGGAGGCCGTGGGTCCACAGACGCGCCGCTTCCTGGTCGACCTCACCGGGGTCGGCGGGGCGGACCGGCCCCCGTTCTCCTGCCCCGTTGACGACGTCTATTCGGTGTGCGCACCGCTGGTCGACAAGACGATGGCGTTGCTCGACCGCGTGCTGCACAATCCGGCCGGCGCCGGCCGGGACGTGACGTGGTCGGAGGTCGCCGGCATCTACGTCGTCGGCGGCGCAGGCAGCTTCCCGCTGGTCTCCCGGATGCTGCGCACCACCTTCGGCGACAAGCGGGTCAAACGCTCGCCGCACCCCTTCGCGGCCACGGCGATCGGCCTGGCGGTCTTCCTCGACAAGGAGTCCGATTTCGCGCTGTCCGAACGCTTCTCGCGCAACTTCGGGGTCTTTCGCGAGGCCGAGGCCGGCGCGGGCGTGGTCTTCGACCCGATCGTGTGCAAGGACGTCTCCCTGCCGGCCGACGGGCACACCCCGCTGGTGGTGAAGCGGTCCTATCGTGCGGCCCACAACATCGGCCACTTCCGGTTCGTGGAATGCAGCCGCCTGGTCAACGGCCGGCCCGACGGCGACGTGACGCCCTACGACCCGGTGCTCTTCCCCTTCGACCCGGCGCTGCATGATCGCGACGACCTCGGGCGTCAGCCGGTGGGCCGGTGGCGGGACGGGCCCGACGTCGAGGAGCGCTACGTCATCGCCCCCAGCGGCGCGGTGGAAGTCACCCTGACCACGCAGCCGGCCGGGTTCAAGCGCACCTTCCGCCTGGAGCGCCGCGCCGCCGCGAGCGCGTGACGCGCCGATGGAACTTTATGACGTCATGAGAACGACGTTCGCGGCGCGGGAATTCACCGGCGACCCGGTGCCCGACGGCGTGCTGGCGCGCATTTTCGAAAACGCCCGGTTCGCCCCGAGCGGCGGCAACCGGCAGGGCGCCCACATCACCGTCGTGCGCGACCCGGACGCCCGGCGCCGGCTGGCCGAGCTGGGCAAGGCCGCCGCCCGTCGCTACTTCGCCCAGCTGCAGGCGGGCGAAAACCCATGGAATTCAATCCATCCCAGCCGTGTGCCGCAGGACATCATCGACAGCACCGAAATCCCCGACACGTTCGTCGCGCCGATCGTGAACGCGCCTGTCGTGCTTGTGTTTTCGGTCGATTTGACGGTGGTGGCGGCCGTGGATCAGGATCTGGGCCGCGTCGGCCTGGCCGGCGGCGCCTCCGTATATCCACTGGTGTGGAACGTCCTGCTGGCCGCCCGCAACGAGGGTTACGGCGGGACGATCACGACGATGGCCGTCGCCGCCGAGGAGGGAGTCCGCGAACTGCTGGGCATCCCTGATCGGCACGCGGTCGTCGCGGTGGTGCCGCTCGGCAAACCCATCCGGCAGCTGAGGAAGTTGCGCCGCCGGGCGGTCGCGGAGCTCGTCACCCGTGACCGCTTCGACGGTCCGGCATTCGACGGCTAGGGGGCCTGTCGCGGGACGGTGTCGTGCTCAGCCGATGACATCGGCATAGATGTCCAGGAGCCGGAACCTCGTCGCATCGAGATACTGTCCGAGGACCGCGATCACGCGCTTCTGCAGCTCGTACCCCAGTTCGTGGTCCTCTTCGCACTTGCCGCGCAGGCAGTTGCCGTCGAACCCGATGGCGCGCGTCGACTCGACGGCGCGCGCGTCGAACCGCGAGTTGTATGGCGGCACCAGCCACGACCAGCCAAGGATGTCTCCAGCTTGCAGCGTCTGCACCGTCAAGCCGCCCCGGCCCGGAACGGGGGTTTCGAGCGCGATCCGGCCGGCGCGGATCAGGTAGAAGTGATCGGCCGGGTAGCCCTCGCGGAAGATCAACTCACCTGCGGCGAAGCGCAGGTTCGCCGCGCACCCGACCGCCAACTGCAGATAGCGCGGGTCCATCCCGCCGAAGAACGGGTGGCGGGACAGAACGCCTTCTAGCGTCCTCACTGCCAATTTCCTTCACCGGTACCGATCGATTACTCAAGACGGACGATAGTTGATTGTGACGGCCCCGTCCCGCGATCGACGAGAAGAAATTGCCTGCCGAAGGCCACCGCCGCCGGGCGGGCCACCCTCGTACGATGCTTTCGTGACCGCCGCGGCTTCCCCGCGAGGCAAGTTAGCCGACGCGAGCGAACCGGCCGTATCGACGGCGGCGCGACGAGTGACCTGACGCCAACCACTGCCGTAGTCTGACAACGCGTTTCACGCCTAGATGTTGGGTTTCGGCGAGAAGGAGCCATCCCGCATGTCCACCTGGTTGATCACCGGATGCTCGACCGGACTCGGTCGTGCGCTTGCCGAAGCCGCCATCGGGGCCGGCCACAACGCGGTCGTAACGGCGCGCGACGTCGCGAAGGTCGCCGACCTGGCGTCCGGCGCGCCGGATCGGGTGCTCGCGGCCGCCCTCGATGTCACCAACCCCGCGCAGGTCGTCTCGGCCGTGCGGCAGGCCCACGAGCGGTTCGGCCGCATCGACGTATTGGTGAACAACGCCGGTTACGGTTACCGCGCCGCGATCGAGGAGGGCGACGACGCCGATGTGCGTACCCTGTTCGAGACGCACTTCTTCGGCACGGTCTCCATGATCAAAGCGGTGCTGCCCGGCATGCGGGCCCGTCGCAGTGGGGCGATCGTCAACATCTCCTCGATCGGCGCAACGGTGACCCCGGTGGGCTCCGGCTACTACGCGGCGGCCAAGGCCGCCATCGAAGGGATGAGCGGCGCCCTGCGCGGTGAGGTTGCCCCGCTGGGCATTTCGGTGACCGTCGTCGAGCCTGGCGCCTTCCGGACCGATTTCGCCGGGCGCTCGCTCGTCCAATCGGCGACCGTCATCGACGATTACGCTGGCACCGCCGGGCAGCGTCGCAAGGAGAACGACACCATGCACGGCACCCAGGCGGGCGAACCCGCCAAGGCCGGCGCCGCGATCATCGCGGCCGTCGAATCGAGTGAGCCTCCGGGTTTCCTGCTGCTGGGCCCTGACGCCCTGGCCTTCTACCGCTACGCGACGGATGCGCGCGCCGCCGAGATCGCGAAATGGGAACGGCTGACAAGCGGCACTAACTTCGGGCCGTAACCGCCTGTCGCAGTCTGGTTTTGGCCAGCTTTCCGGTAGGTGTTCGGGGTAGGTCGTCGACGAAGTCGACCGAACGAGGCGCCTTGTAGTGGGCGATCCGGTCGCGGACATAGTCGATGAGATCCTGTGCCAACGCATCCGTCCCGCTCACCCCGGGCGCCAGCTGCACGAGGGCTTTGACCTCTTCGCCCATTTCGGGGTGGGGAACGCCGATGACCGCGACGTCGAGCACCGCGGGGTGCAGCGCCAGGGCGTTCTCCACTTCCTGCGGGTAGATGTTGACCCCACCCGAGATGATCATGAACGACTTTCGGTCGGTCAGGTACAGGAATCCATCGGGGTCGAGGTAGCCGAGATCGCCGACGGTCGTCCAGAATGGATGTTCCGGGTGGCGGGCCGCGGCGGTCTTGTCGGGGTCGTCGTGGTATTCGAACGGCAAATGATCGCGTTCGAAGTACACGGTCCCGACGGCACCGACGGGTAGCTCGGTTCCGTCGTCGCCGCAGATGTGCAGCACGCCGAGCACGCTTCGTCCCACCGACCCCGGGTGGGTGAGCCATTGCTCGGAATCGATGAACGTCAGGCCGTGCGCCTCGGTGGAACCGTAGAACTCGTAGACAATGGGGCCGAGCCACTCGATCATCGCCCGCTTGACATCGATGGGACAGGGCGCGGCGGAATGCATGAGCATCCGCAGACTCGAGAGGTCGTAACGGCCGCGGATGGACTCGTCGAGTTTGAGCAGCCGCACGAACATGGTGGGAACCAGCTGTGCGACGCTGATGCGGTAGTGCTCGATGTAGCGCAATGTGGATTCGGCGTCGAACTTCTTGGCCAGCACCACGGTTCCACCCAGCGCCTGCACCATGCCGCACCATCGCAGGGGCGCGGCGTGGTAGACGGGCGCCGGCGAGAGGTAGACGTCGCTGGCTGTTATTCCGTAGAAGTGGCTGGCCATCGCCACGATCGGATCACCGGGTTCGTCGACACGCCGATGCGGCAGCGGGGGCTTGACCCCCTTGGGGAATCCCGTTGTGCCGGAGGAGTACAACATGACCGCGCCGGATGGTTCCCGGGGCAGGCGGGGGCCGGCCTCGGCGAGGGCCGTTTTGTAGCAGGCGAAACCGTCGACGTCACCGCCGAAGGCAAGCCGCAGCCCGGGACCTTCGACCTGCGCGCTGACGTCGATTGCCAGGTCGGCCAGCGCAGCCGAGGCTATCAGCGCGCGTGCACCCGAGTCACGCACGATGTAGCCGGCCTCCCGCGCCGTCAGGTGGTGATTGACGGCGGTGATGTAGAGGCCCGATCGTTGCGTCGCCCAGTACACCTCGAAGACCTCGGCGGCGTTGTCGGAGAGCAGTGCGACGACGTCGCCGCGGCGGAGCCCGGCGTCGTAGAGCACCCGCGCAAGCGCGGCGGAGTTGTCGTCGAGTTGCCGGTAGGTCAACACTTTTCCGGACTCCGCCAGAATGACCGCGGGGCGCTCAGGGGCATTGTCCGCGTGGGTACCCGGGTACATCGGTCAGCTCGCCGCGGCGGCTGAAACGACCACGGGATAGACCCGCTTGGCACGGTCATTGGTCATGTCGATGTGCACGAACTTCTGTTCGGTGTACTCGTCGAGGGCACGCGGCCCGAGCTCACGGCCCAGACCGCTTTGCTTCACGCCGCCGA
>NZ_LZJB01000359.1:0-10641 GCF_001666895.1 Mycobacterium sp. E3298 | reverse complement strand
CACGGCGAGTGTTCGCGGCGTGTCGTGTGCGCCGTTTATGTGTCGCGAGTCGACCGATCACTCACCTGACGCACGGCGCCCCGCGACCCGATGGCCCGCGGGGCGCCGCTTGCTATGGCGGTCTTACTTCAGATCGAACCGGTCGTTGTTCATGACCTTGACCCACGCCGCGACGAAGTCCTCCACGAACTTCCCCTGGTTGTCATCCTGGGCGTAGACCTCGGCCAACCCGCGCAACACCGAATTCGACCCGAACACAAGGTCATTCGCGGTCGCCGTCCACTTGACCGCGCCCGAGGACCGGTCGCGGCCCTCGTACACGTTCTCGGTGGTCTCCGACGGCTTCCACTCCGTACCCATGTCGAGCAGGTTGACGAAGAAGTCGTTGGTCAACGCGCCGGTCCGGTCGGTGAACACCCCGTGCTTGGTGCCGCCGTGGTTGGCGCCGAGGGCACGCAACCCGCCGATGAGCACCGTCATCTCCGGGGCGGTCACTCCCAACAGGTATGCCCGCTCGATCAGCAGGTGTTCCAGCGGTGCCTTCTCGCCGGGCCGGATGTAGTTGCGGAAACCGTCGGCCCGCGGTTCGAGCACCGCGAACGACTCCACATCGGTGTTCTCCTGCGAGGCGTCGGTGCGTCCAGGCGCGAAGTGCACGGCGATCTCGTAGCCGGCGTCCTTGGCCGCCTTCTCGACCGCCGCGGATCCCGCCAGCACGATCACGTCGGCCAACGAGATCTTCTTGCCGCCGGACGACGAGCCGTTGAAGTCCTGTTGGATCTTCTCCAGCACGGGCAGCACCTTGTCGAGTTCCGACGGCTCGTTGCACTCCCAGTTCCGCTGCGGCTCCAGGCGCAGGCGCGCGCCGTTGGCGCCGCCGCGCTTGTCGGTGTTGCGATAGCTGCCGGCCGCCGACCAGGCCGTCTTGACCAGCTGGGGAACCGAGAGGCCCGACTCGAGGACCTTGCTCTTCAGCGCGGCGACGTCACTGTCGTCGACCAACTCGTGGTCGACGGCGGGAACCGGGTCCTGCCACAGCTGCGGTTCGGGAATCCACGGCCCGAGGTAGCGGCTGATCGGTCCCATGTCGCGGTGCAGCAGCTTGTACCAGGCCTTGGCGAACGCCTCCGTCAGCTCTTCGGGGTGGTCGAGCCAACGGCGGGTGATGTCCCGGTAGATCGGGGACTCCCTCATCGAGATGTCGGTGACCAGCATCGTCGGCGCTCGGCCCGGCCCACCGAAGGGGTCGGGGATGGTGCCCGCACCGGCGCCGTCCTTGGCGACGAACTGCCAAGCATCGCCGGGGCTCTTGGTCAGCTCCCACTCGTAGCCGTACAGGGTCTCCAGGAAGGTGTTGTCCCACTTGGTCGGGGTGGGCGTCCAGACCACCTCCAGGCCGCTGGTGATCGCGTCCTTGCCCACGCCGGTGCCGTACGAGCTCTTCCAGCCCAGGCCCTGCTGCTCGATCGGGGCCGCCTCCGGCTCGGGCCCGACCAGATCGCCGCTACCGGCGCCGTGGGTCTTGCCGAAGCTGTGCCCGCCGACGATGAGGGCGGCGGTCTCTTCGTCGTTCATCGCCATGCGGCCGAACGTCTCGCGAATGTCGATGGCCGCGGCGATGGGATCCGGCTTGCCTTCCGGGCCTTCGGGATTGACGTAGATCAGACCCATCGTGGTCGCACCGTAGGGCTGGGCGAGGTCACGTTTGCCCGAGTACCGCTTGTCGGTGCCCAGCCAGGTGTCCTCCTCACCCCACAGGATTTCCTCGGGCTCGAAGACGTCCTCGCGGCCGAAGGCGAAGCCGAAAGTCTTGAAGCCCATCGATTCCAGGGCGCAGTTACCGGCGAAGATGATCAGGTCGGCCCAGGAGATCTTGTTGCCGTACTTCTTTTTGACCGGCCACAGCAGCCGGCGGGCCTTGTCCAGGCTGACGTTGTCCGGCCAGCTGTTGAGCGGGGCGAACCGCTGCATGCCCTGTCCGCCGCCGCCGCGGCCGTCGAAAATGCGGTAGGTGCCCGCGGCGTGCCAGCTCATCCGGATGAACAGGCCGCCGTAGTGGCCGTAGTCGGCGGGCCACCAGTCCTGTGAGGTGGTCATCACCGAGATGACGTCCGCCTTGAGCGCGTCGACGTCGAGCTTGGCGAACTCCTCGGCGTAGTTCCAGCCCTCGCCGTAAGGGGTCGATTTCGGGTTGTGCGGCTGCAGCATGGACGGGTCGACCTGGTCGGGCCACCAGTCCCGGTTCGTCAGCGGCGCATTCGATTTCGGCTTGGGGGACGGGATAGCGGGGTTTTCGCTCTCGCTGGCGCTAGCCGTGTTGCTGTCCTCATGGGGCGGCCGGCCTTGGGAGATATCGGAGGACACAGCATTCCTTTCTTAGGGGGTGATGGGGCTGCGATCTAGGAACCTGCAGTCGAACAATCGGGGCAGACGCCCCAGTAGATGACCTCGGCCTCGTCCAGGACGAAGCCATCCAGAACGTCGTTGTCGTCCGACGGGGTGAGACAGGGCGCCTCGCCGACGGCGCAATCGATGTCGGCGATCACGCCGCAGGACCGGCACACCACGTGGTGGTGGTTGTCGCCGACCCGCGACTCATAGCGGGCGACCGACCCGGAGGGCTGGATCCTACGCACCAAACCGACCGAGCTCAGCGCGTTGAGGACGTCGTAAACCGCCTGGCGGGACACGTCGGGGAGGCCCACGCGGACGGCCGAGAAGATCGTCTCGGTGTCGGAGTGCGGGTGGGCGTCGACGGCCTCCAGCACCGCGACCCTGGGTCGGGTCACCCGGAGATCGGCCATGCGCAGTCGTTCCGCGTAATCGGCCGTCGATGACACCGCACCAATATGACGCACTTATTTGGATCGAGTCAAGACTTTACTGTGAAGTGGGGCACAACCGGCGGTGACGAATGAACCGCGTCACGTCTGGGGCTTCAGGGCGCTGCCTTTGCGCCAGTCGTCCCAGCTGAGTGTCCAGTCACCGTTCTGCGCCAGCGTCAGCGGCGGGCCGCCGCTGTTGCGGACCTCGACCACGTCGCCGGGCACGGAGAAGTCGTAGAACCATTTCGCGTTGTCGGCGTTGAGGTTCAGGCAGCCGTGCGAGGTGTCCTGATGGCCCTGTGCCCACACCGTGGCGTCCAGCTCGTGCAGGTAAATGCCGTCGGTGCTGATCTTGGTGGCCCAGTTGATGGTCTCGCGGTAGCCCAGGCGGGAGTTCTTCGGCAGCCCGAACGTGGAGGAGTCCATGACGACGGGGTTCCCCTTGTCGAGCACCGTGTAGACGCCCGGGGGAGTCCACAGCGAGATGCTCTTGCCGCCGACGTTTTCGGTGCCGCCCATCCCCATCGAGGTGGGCATCGTGCGGACCAGGGCTCCGTTGTCGAAGACGCTGACCTGATGAGTCGCGTCGTCGGCGATCGATACGTGGGCGTCGCCGATCCGGAACGACACTTTGGTGTCGTCCTGCCCGAATAGGCCATTGCCCAAAGAGATTCCATAGATCTTGGCTTCGGCCGTGACGGTCGTGCCCGGGGCGTAGTAGTGCTCCGGGCGCCAATGGGCGTTCTGGTCGTCGACCCAGTACCACGAACCCTCCACCTTCGGGTTGGTGGTCACCGCCAGCTGGCGCTCGGCGGCGGCGCGGTCGGCGATCTGTTCGTCGAAGTGCGCGACGATCACCGTCCCGACCCCATACGTGCCGCCATCTTTGAGGACGGCCTCCGACGTGGTGGTGAACGACACCTTGGTCTGGTTGGACGGTTTCAGCGTCGAAAATGACGAAACTTGGGTGGACGCAATGCCGTTGGGACCGCGGCTGGTAACCGTCAGCGTATAGGTGCGGCCGTAGCCCAGGGGGACGGTGGGCTTCCACACGGTGTTGTCGGGTGTCGTCACGCCCTGCACCGATTTGCCGCTTTCGTTGACCATTCGGACGTCGGTCAGCGTTCCGGTGTCGGCCTTGACCATCACGGGCGCGACCGGATCGACGTCGTGCGCGTCGGGGGCCGGCGTGATCGTCACCTGAGCCGGCCCCGAGGCCTTGGACGAGGCACTGCGGTGACCGCACCCACCGCCGCCGAAGCAACCGAGGGACACCGCGATCACGACGGCGCCCACCAGTACGACGGCCGCCGAAACGGCGACCAATAACCGGCGATCCCGGGGGATCCGGGGAGCGGGCCGACCACCGGTCTTGGGCGTCATCGAGCTGAGGGATCCTTGCCTTCTGTTGGTGCCGGGCCGAAGTCGCTCGCCTCCCGGCGCGACGATGTTGTCCTTCAGGTGCCACGGAGGTGCGGTTTTTAAACCGACCGAGCCCCGGCGCGTGGATCATGGCGTCATGGCCGACGACGAACTGGACAGCCTTTATTGGGCAACGCCAAAGGAGTTCACCGCGGAGCGCACCAGATTGACCGCCGCGGCCAAACGCCGCGGGGACGACACGGCGGCCAAGCGAATTTCCGCTTGCAACAAGCCAACCACGGCGGCGTGGATCGTCAATCGGCTCGCGCTGCGGCACCGCGACACCGGGCGGCGGCTGGCGGCGCTGGGTGACGAGCTGCGCGCCGCGCACGCCGCCATGGACGGGGCACGCATCCGGGACTTGTCGGCCCAGCAGCACCGGCTCATCGGCGAGCTCATGCGGGCCGCACTCGACGCGGCCGGCGTCAAACAGCCGTCCTCGGCCGTCCGCGACGACATCGCCAGCACGCTGCAAGCCGCCATCGCCGAACCGGAGGTCAGGCAGCGGCTCGGCCGGCTGGCGCGCCCCGAGCAGTGGTCGGGTTTCGGCGACCTCGGCGCCGCGAGCACGGTATCGACGACCTCCGCCCGCACCGCCAAGGCCGGGAAGCGGCCGGCGAAATCCCCGCCACAATCCGGCAAGCGGTCAGCGCGAGACGTCGCCGCGCAGCGGCGTCTCGAAAAACTGACGGCGGCCGTTACGGCCGCCGAGCGCAAGGCGGCCGACGCCGACGCCGCACAGTCCGACCGCCGCGCCGAGCGCGATGCGGCCCGGAGGCGTCGCGGCGAGGCGTTCGCCGCGTTGCGGACCGCCGAGCGTGAACTCGAACGCGCCGAAGCGGCCTTCGACCGGGCCAAGCGGGCCGGCCGCGCCGCGGAAGAATCGGTCAGGGAGGCGAAAGCGCAGCTGAGGCGGGCGTGACGCCGCCCGCCGGGCCGCGGCGGTGTTTCCCCGGGTTCGGCAGGGGTATTAGCCCACCCGTGACGTCGTTATGGATGACCAACCGAGGCGAACAGCCTTGGGCCGCAGGCCAGCTTGACCAAGGCCCCCGCTCCGCGGATGTCATCGTCGTGGGTGCAGGCATCACCGGGCTGATGACCGCGGTGCTGTTGGCCCGCGCCGGCAAGGACGTGCTGGTGCTCGAGGCTCGCACCGTCGGGGCCTGCGCCACCGGGAACACCACGGCGAAGATCAGCCTGCTGCAGGCCACCCACCTGTCGAAGATCCTGCCCAGACATGGCAGGGACCTGGCCCGCGCCTACGTGGACGGAAATCGCGAAGGCCAGGACTGGGTCATCGATTACTGCGAGTCGCATGGCATCGCGGTGCAGCGCGAGGACGCCTACACCTACGCCCAGTCCGCCAAGGGCGTGCCGTCGGCGCGACTGGAGCTCCAGGCCTGCCAGGCGGTTGGGCTGCCCGTGGTTTGGGACGACGACCCTGACGTGCCGTTCCCTTACCACGGCGGGGTGCGGCTGCCCGACCAGGCGCAGTTCGATCCCATGCCATTCCTTGACGCGCTGGCGGCGGAACTGCTCGGCCGCGGCGGCCGCCTCGTCGAGCACACCCGGGTCCGGCGGGTGTCCAGCCGCGGCGACCGCGTGCGCGTACACGTCAACGACGCCGCCGAGCGAGACGTGGAACTCGAGGCCCAGCAGCTGGTGCTCGCCACCGGCATCCCGATCCTGGACCGCGGGGGATACTTCGCGCGCGTGAAGCCGAGCCGGTCCTACTGCATGGCGTTCAAGGTCCCCGGCAACATCACCCGGCCGATGATGATCTCCACCGACTCGCCGACCCGATCGGTGCGTTACGCACCCGTCGCGGACGGGGAGCGGCTGATCGTGGGCGGGGCCGGCCACACCGTGGGCCGCAAGAAGAGCCCGTCGCAGGCGCTCGGGGAACTGGCGTCGTGGGCCCGCAAACACTATCCGGGTGCCGAGCAGACGCATTTCTGGTCGGCGCAGGATTACACGCCCATCGACCAACTGCCTTACGTCGGACCCATCCTGCCCAAGACCGAAACCATCTTTGTGGCAACGGGATTCAACAAGTGGGGGATGACGAACGGCGCCGCCGCGGCGCCGGCGCTGTCCGGCCGCATCCTGGGCGGGCGAATGGACTGGGCCAAGGCGTTCGCCAGCTGGAGCCCCCATGAGCTGACCGGGCTGCCGACCGCCATGCAGGCCAACCTCGAGGTGGGCTTCGATCTGGCCAAGGGCTGGATCACCCCGCTGCTGCGCACCGGCCGCCGCAGCCCCGGCGCGGACGAAGGCGGCGTGGTCAGTGGGCCCCCGTGGCATCTGGAGGCGCGCTGCCGGGTAGACGGCACCGAACATGTCGTTTCCCCGGTCTGCCCGCACCTCGGCGGGATCGTGAACTGGAACGACGCCGACAAGGCCTGGGAATGTCCGTTGCACGGCTCGCGCTTCGCCCCGGATGGCACCCTGCTGGAGGGGCCGGCAACCCGCGACTTGTCCGCCTAGAACGGGCGCTCAGTCCGTCTTGCGGTAGATGAGCCAACGCAACTCGATCGGCGAGTGCTCGCGCTCGACGTCGAACACGTCGAGGCCATTGGCCCACCCCTCGAACCACGCGGTGGGCGGCCAGGCGCCTGCGGGCAGGTGGGCCTTCTCGTATTCGTACGCGGAGTCGTCGGCGATCAGCTCGAGGGGCAGGCCCGCCACCGCAGTCGCCATCTGGTCACGCGTGTAGATCATGGTGTTGCACTGCTGGCCGAACTGCAGCGTGGAATCGTCGGGCACATAGCCGTCGCGGGGCAGGAACGTGCTGAACAGCAATCGTCCCGAGGGAGCCAGGCATTCGGCGGCCAGTTCGAACATGCCCCGCAGCTCCTGGGTAGTGCGGAAGTCGGGCACCACCTCGGCGAGCACCATCAACTGGTATTCGTCGTGGACGCTTTCCATCGCCGTGAAGACATCGCTCTGAATCACCCGCACGGCCAGCGATTCGCTCTGCGCCTCCGCGCGCATGATGTCGGCCAGCTTCGCGGCCATCTCGACCGCATCCACGGGGTGGCCGCGACGGGCCAGCGCGAGGGCGTTGCGGCCGGTCCCCGCCCCGACGTCCAGCACGCGGTAGGTCGTCGGATCAGCCGCTTCGGCGGCCAGAGCGAGTACCCGCGCGTCGGGCTCGGTGCCGAACAGTGGCCCCGGGCGCACGTCCACCCATTCGTCGTAGGCGGCGTCGAGCGTTCGCCATTCGGCTTTGACGCGGATGTTGACGCTCGTCCCGAAGGGGGCGTTGAACGAGATGACGACGTCCGAGCGGGGGGATGCCTTGAAGCCCTTCGCCAGCTCGGCCTCCAGCGAGATCCGCAGCTGCGCGGACTGTTCTGGCGTGTGCCAGACGCCCAGGGTGGCGCAAACGTTGGCGCACAATTGCACGTACTCGTCGATCAGGCTCGGGACGGCAGGCACTCTGATGTGCCCCTCGGCCGACGTCCGTCGATACCACCGCCTGATCATCGACTCGTAGAGGATCGACGGCTCGAGAGGCTCAGAAGGCGGAACCTGCACCAGAACCTTCTACACGACCCGGCGGCTTTGCACCACCGATTGGATCCACCCGCCGATCACCCCGACCCCGCGGCGTCTTCCAACAAATCGGCGGCCTTCGCGACGCTTTCGGCGGGTTTGGTCATCCGCGCGGCCACCTCTCGGGCTCGGGCGGCACATTCCGGAGTAAGGATCGAGCGCAGGTCGGCGACTAGTGAGTCCAGGGTGCTATCGAAAAAGCCCCGCCCGGCACCGACTTCCAAATGTTCGATACCCTCTGCCCACATCGGCTGGTCCCACACCGTCCAGAGAATCAGCGTCGGAACCCCGGCGCGCAGACCCGCAGCCGTAGTGCCCGAGCCCCCGTGGTGGACCACTGCGCGGCAGGCGGGAAAGATGGCCGCGTAATTCAGCGCATCCACCACCTTGACGTGAGGCGACCGTGGAACGCGGCGAAAGTCGTTGGCGCCGGCGCAGATCAACGCCCGCTCACCCAACTGCGCGCAGGCCGCGCTTATGACGGCGACCGTCTCGGCGGGAGAATCAATCGGGGTGCTGCCGAAACCGAAGTAGATCGGCGGCGTCCCATCGGCGATCCAGGTCAGCACCTCGTCGTCAAAATGGGTTGGCAACTCCAGCGTCAAGGAGCCGACGAAGGGCCGCCGACCGCCGGGCTCGACCCATTCGGCCGCGGGCCCCGGCAAGCAGAGTTCGTCATAGGTTTGAAGTTCGAGCAATCCGCTTTCCGAGCGCGCCGGCGCGGCCGCCTGCGGCAATCCGAGTTCACGACGTTGCGCGTCCGCCGCATCCGCGGCGATCCGCGAATACACATCACTTGAGGGCATGATCCGAGCCGGGAAGACGTGTAGCGCGGCGAACGGGATCCCGTGATATTCGGCGACGTTGGCCGCCAGCGCCTGGTCGTTCATGTGCCCCAGGAGGAGGTCCGCTCCCTGGGCCAGTGCCGTCAGGGTCGTGCTCTTCTCCAACCAGATTCGGTGGACCCGGTCAGCCACTTGCGGCGCTGCGCCAATGCCATGGAAGTGGCCCAGGAGTTCCCTCGCCGCGATCATGGCGCGTTGAGTGTCGGGCCCGTAAGCGATCCCGGCCAGCCCCGCCGACTCGACGAAACCCACCTTGTCCGGCGGAACGGCCAGGCTGACGTCGTGGCCTCGGCGGGAGAGCTCCCGGCCGATCGCGGCGCAGGGCTCGATATCGCCGCGCCCCCCGTAGCTCGCCATCACGAACTTCATCCGCTCCGCCCTCACTCGCGGTATCCGATATCGATCCAAGCAGACCCGCCATGTCGCGCCGGTCCGCTCTGATTGGCTGGGCCCGCACGGGCAAAGCCCGAGGCCGCTCCGTGGCGTTGACAGGCTCCACTGCGCTGCGAGGGTAATTTATCGGTGTTCTCAGGGAGGACGATGTGGGGTAAGGGGGCAGCACCCGGTTATCCACCGGTGCCGGACCTGTACTACTAGAGGAAACAAGATTTGTTTGCTGCCCGTTGGGCAATCCCCCTACCGCCCGCAACGAGCCGTTAACGCCGTGGCTAACTGTTAACCCGTCCGGAGGAGACGACGACATGGACTTCGCAGCACTGCCTCCGGAGATCAACTCCGCGCGGATGTATACCGGCCCCGGTGCCGCGCCGCTGCTCACCGCCGCGATGGCCTGGGACGCGCTGGCCGTCGCCCTGCATTCCGCGGCGACCTCCTACCAGGCGGAGGTCACGGCGCTGACCGGCGGGTCGTGGCTCGGGCCTGCGGCGGAGGCGATGGCGGCCGCGGCCGCCCCGTACGTGACCTGGACGCGCAGCGCCGCGGCGCAGGCCGAACAGACCGCCAACCAGGCCAAAGCCGCCGCGGCGGCGTACGAGGCGGCGTTCGCCGAAACGGTGCCGCCGCCGGTGATCGCGGCCAACCGCAGCCTGCTGATGTCCCTGATCGCGACGAACGTCTTCGGGCAGAACACGCCGGCGATCGCGACCACGGAGGCGCAATATTCGGAGATGTGGGCCCAAGACGCCGGGGCCATGTACGCCTACGCGGCGGCGTCGGCGGCGGCGGCGAGGCTGACGCCGTTCGCCCCGCCGGAAACGAGCACCGATTCGGGCGGATCGGTGCGGCAGGCCGCCGCCCTGACCCAGGCCGCAGGCACGTCGGCCGGCAAGGTGCAAAACGCCCTGTCGTCGGCACAAGCCTTCTCTGCGGCGCCCAATGCGCTGCTCAACCTCGCGAGCCCCCTCGATTTCGGCTTCGGCGGGCGGGACCTGCTGGGGCTGGCAGCCGACCTGAGCGCGGTGTTCGTCGACCCAGAAGTCGGCACGGCGGGGCTCGCCGCCGCCATCGTGGCGCTTCCCTACGACGTCTCCGGGGCGTTGACCGGTTTCCACACCGACGACATCGTCAGCGGCTGGGCGGGGGTCCAGTCCTGGCCCGGCTCGGCGCCGGTGCCCCCGACGCCTTTCCCGGTCATCACCAACCTGGCGGGGGGCTCGGCGGCGACGGCTTCCCTGGGCGAGGCCAATACGGTCGGCGCAATGTCGGTGCCGCCGGCCTGGGCGGCCGCCGCCCCCGCGGTGCGCCCGGCCGCTCTGGCCCTGCCCGCCACCAACGTGGGCGCCGCCGCTCCAGCCTCGTCCGCAGGCACCGGGAGCTTGTTCGGCGAGATGGCCGCGGCGAGCATGGCCGGGCGTGCCATAGCCGGCACGGGCGGCGCAGGTCGCGCGGAGCGAATCAGGGCCTCCACGCAGAAGGCGACCGAGGGTGCCCCCGCGGCGCCGCAAGTCCCGGCCGGTGGCCCGATCACCAGCATCGCCGCCGAGTTGCGCGAGCTGGCCTCCCTGCGGGACGCGGGGATCATCACGGAGGAC
>NZ_LZJB01000358.1:0-1172 GCF_001666895.1 Mycobacterium sp. E3298 | reverse complement strand
AACCCACGTGGCCGATGGCGACGGGGTGAATCAGCCGCAGGACGGCCTCGTAGCCGGCGACGATCGCCGACAGCGTGATCATGCCGATGACGAACAAGCCGGCGATGTCCTCGGCGCGGCCGTAGCCGTAGGTGTAGCGGCGGGTCGGCGCGCGGCGGCACAACGAGAACGCGATCCAGAGCGGGACGGCGGTGAGCGCGTCCGAGAAGTTGTGGATGGTGTCGGCGAGCAGCGCGATCGATCCCGACAGGACGGCGATCACCACCTGCACGGCCGCGGTAGCGCCCAGTCCGACGAGGCTGATCTTGACCGCCCGGATGCCGATCGCGCTGGATTCCAGGGCGGTGTCCACGCTGTCGGCGGCGTCGTGGCTGTGCGGACGCAGTTGGGCTACGAGGCCGCGAATCCCGTGCGCATGTGCGTGCTCGTGGTGATGGTGTTCGCTTCCCGCGCTCATCGGAGCGCTGTCCGCGTACCTGCATGCATACGCAGATAATAGGGCACGCGAGTGGTTCTCGCGAACGCGGACGAGGGCTAGCGGGTCGACGATCCGCGCGCACCCGCGCCTAGCAGTTGACGTGCGAGATGCAGCGTTGATTAGGGTGCTGCGGCGCCGGAAAGCGGAGCTTTACTACCCAGGGTCCGCACCGCATCCTCGGCCAGCAGGTTCTGCCGTTCACCGCGGAGCTCCGCTGCCAGGTCGTGCTCGAGCGCCGGCACTTGCAGCCCGCGGCGGCGCAACTGCCGATCCAGCGCGGCGATGAACAAGCCCTCGCCCGCGCGACGGCACCCGAGAACGGCGCGCTCAAACCCCACAGCCTGCCCCTCTACCACTCCAAGGGCGGCCTGCTGTACCCGTTCCGCGGCCTGTTGCTGCGCGCGTTCGTGGCCTGGACCCGCCTGGTCTATCGGCGATTGGCTCGGCAGGCGGTTCGCGACGTCGCCGACTACCAGCGGTCCGGGTTCACGGTGGCCGGCATCGTGGGCATCGGCGCCTCGCCGTCGTGCGGGGTAGTGACCACTTTGGATATGCGAGCGTCGCTGGACGTGGTCGCGGCCTGTCCCGCCGCCGCGCTTACGCGCGACGTCATGAACGAGCGCGCCGTTCTCGGGTGCCGTCGCGCGGGCGAGGGCTTGTTCATCGCCGCGCTGGATCGGCAGTTGCGCCGCCG
>NZ_LZJB01000357.1:0-15590 GCF_001666895.1 Mycobacterium sp. E3298 | reverse complement strand
GGCGACCGAATGGCGGCCGCTGGACCTAGACACCGCCATCGACATGGTGGCCGACCGCTTCGTCGAGGCCCGCCGCCGGGATACGGCCCGCCGCCCGGGTACGGCCCGCCGCCCGGGTACGGCCCGCCGCCCGGGTACGGCCCGCCGGCGTGGCAATCCGGCCCCCGTGTTCCGGCAGCGGTCAAACCCGGCATCATCCCGTTGCGGCCACTCACCCTGGGTGACATCTTCAACGGCGCGGTCGGTTACGTCCGCGCCAATCCGAAGGCCACGCTGGGGCTGACGACCGTCGTGGTGGTGGTCATTCAGATCGTGACGAAACTCGCCGTGTACGGGCCGCTGGCGGCCTACGGCAGGTTGAGCACCGACCACGCGAAGGAACTGACCACCGGGGTCATCGGCGCCTGGTTGACGTCGATGAGCGCCGGCGTCCTGGTCGCCTGGCTAGGCGGCATGCTGTTGTCCGGGATGCTCACGGTCATCGTCGGGCGGGCGGTGTTCGGCTCGCCGATCACCATCGGCGAGACGTGGGCCAGGATCCGTGGGCGCCTGCTGCCCCTGTTCGGTCTGGCCCTGCTGGAGGGGGCCGCCCTGGCGGTCGTCGCCGGGCTGGTGATCGTGGTCATCGCGGTGCTGGCGGCCATCGGCAACGCCGCGGCGGCGGTCGTGCTGGGTCTGCCGCTGGTGCTGGCCGTGATCGCGCTGTTGATGTACCTGTACACGGTGGTGTTGTTCGCGCCCGTGCTGATCGTGCTGGAGCGGCTCCCGGTCCTGGACTCCATCACCCGATCATTCGCTCTGGTACGCAACGGCTTCTGGCGGGTGCTGGGCATTCGGCTGTTATCACTGCTGGTGACGTCCGTCATCGCGGGGGCGGTCGCGGTGCCGTTCGAGATCGCCAGCAAGTTCTTCCTGGTCAGCACGGCGACCGCGGCTTTCATTGCCAGCACCGCGGTGGCGTCGGTGGGCGCCGCGATCGGCGAGATCATCACCGCGCCGTTCAACGCCGGCGTCATCGCTCTGCTCTACACCGACCGCCGGATCCGCGCCGAAGCCTTCGATCTGGTGCTGCAGACCGGCGCCGCGGGCGGCCCCTACGCGACCGAGTCCACCGACAACCTGTGGCTGACACGGCCGGTCTGAGGACGAGCTGACCGTGCCCTCCATCGACATCGACCGCGATGCCGCCCATCAGGCGGCGCAGGACGAACTCAGCAAGCCGATCTACTCCAAGGGTTCGGCCGGGCAGCAGATGGCCGAGTGGCTCAACGAGATCATTTACCGGCTGCTGCAGAAGACCGCCTCTTTCCCCGGCGGGTGGCTCACGGCCACCGTCCTTTTCATCATGCTGGCAATCGCGTTGGCGGTCGCGATCCACGTCGCGCGGCGCACGATGCGCACCAACCGCGGCGGTGACTATCAGCTGTTCGAGGCCGCGCAGCTCACCGCGGCCCAGCACCGTGCGACGGCCGAAGACTTTGCGGCGCGGGGCGAATGGACCGCAGCGATTCGCCACCGCCTGCGGGCGGTCGCCCGCCAGCTCGAGGAGACGGGTGTGCTGAACCCGGCGCCCGGCCGGACCGCCAACGAACTGGCCGTCGACGCCGGTGCCGCGCTGCCCCACCTTGCCGGCGAATTAGCGCAAGCCGCAACGGCTTTCAACGACGTCACCTACGGTGAGCGACCGGGAACCCAGAGCGCATACCAGATGATCGCCGACCTTGACGAGCACCTGCGCTCCCGCTCGGCGACCGTTCCCGGGGGGCCGGGGCAAACCGCCGCGCCCGACTCGTGGGCGCAGGTGCGGTGATGGCGACCACGGCGGGTCCCCACCCGGCGAGCCCAACGGCGTTGCAGCGCTGGCGATCCTGGCGCTGGGTAATCCTCACGCTGATCGTGCTGGCCGTCATCGCCGGCCTCGATGCCTACCTGACCGCGCCGCGTCCCGGGGCGCGGATGGATCCGGCGTCGACGGGTCCCGACGGCGCCCACGCGCTGGTGACGCTGCTGCGCGGCGGCGGGGTCGACGTCGTTGTCGCCGACAGCATCGCCGATGTCGAACGGGCGGCGCGTCCCGACGCGCTGATCCTGGTGGCGCAGAGCCAGTACCTGACCGAGTCGCTACTGGACCGGCTGTCCCGGGCGCCCGGTGATCTGCTGCTGGTGGAACCAACCTCGCGCACCCGGGAGGCGTTGATGCCCGGCCTGCGCGTCTCGGCGGCCGACACGTTCGACAGCGACCCCGATTGCACACTCCGCGAGGCGACCCGGGCCGGGCCGGTTCGATTCGGCCCGAGCGACACCTACCGCGCCACCGACGGCCGACCGCTAACCCGCTGCTACGACGGCGCGCTCGTGCGCTTCCGCGACGGCGGACGGGCCATCACTGCGGTCGGCAGCACGGAGTTCCTGACCAACGGCGGCCTGCTGCAGGCGGGCAACGCCGCCCTGGCGATGAACCTCGCGGGCGCCCGGCCCCGGCTCGTCTGGTACGCGCCCCACCGGATCGAGGGCGAAGCACCGCCGCCCGGCTCGATCGCCGACCTGATCCCGCAGAACGTGACGTGGATCGTCTGGCAATTGTGGCTTGTCGTGCTGCTGGTCGCCCTCTGGCGGGGCCGGCGGCCCGGCCCGCTGGTCGCCGAGGAACTGCCCGTCGTGGTGCGCGCGTCGGAGACCGTCGAGGGTCGCGGACGGCTGTACCGGTCCCGCCGGGCGCGCGACCGAGCCGCCGCGGCGCTGCGCACCGCCACACTGCAGCGGCTGCTGCCCCGGCTCGGTCTGAACACGGGCGCGTCGGCGCCCGCGGTGACGGGCGCGGTGGCCGCCCGCAGCGGGGCGGATCCGGCGTTCGTCTCCTACCAGCTGTTCGGCCCGCCCCCGGCGACCGACAACGACCTGTTACAACTTGCCCGTGCGCTCGACGACATCGAAAGGCAGGTCACACGGACGTGACGCAGACCCCTTCCCCCGCGGAAACCACCCCCACGGCTGAGTCGGCGCGAGATGCGCTGCTGGCCTTGCGCGGCGAACTCGCCAAGGCCGTCGTCGGCCAGGAGGGGGTGGTCAGCGGCCTGGTGATCGCGCTGCTGTGTCGCGGTCATGTGTTGCTGGAAGGCGTTCCGGGAGTGGCGAAGACGCTGCTGGTGCGGGCGCTGGCGGCCGCGTTGCGGTTGGAGTTCAAGCGGGTGCAGTTCACCCCCGACCTGATGCCAGGCGATGTCACGGGATCACTGGTGTACGACGCCCGCACGGCCGCTTTCGCGTTCCGTCCCGGTCCGGTGTTCACCAATCTGCTCCTTGCCGACGAGATCAACCGCACCCCACCGAAAACGCAGGCCGCGCTGCTCGAGGCCATGGAGGAGCGTCAGGTCAGCGTGGATGGCGTGGCCCAGCCCCTGCCCGACCCGTTCATCGTCGCCGCGACCCAGAACCCCGTCGAATACGAGGGCACCTATCAGCTGCCCGAAGCCCAGCTGGACCGCTTCCTGCTGAAGCTGAACGTGACTCTGCCGCCACGGGATTCGGAGATCGCCATCCTCGGCCGGCACGCGCACGGCTTCGATCCGCGCGACCTGTCGGCGATAAAACCGGTGGCCGGACCCGCCGAACTGGCAGCCGGGCGCGACGCCGTGCGCAACGTGCTGGTCGCCGACGAGGTGCTGGGGTACATCGTCGACATCGTCGGAGCCACCCGGTCCTCACCCGCGCTGCAGCTCGGCGTCTCGCCGCGCGGGGCCACGGCGCTGCTGGCCACCGCTCGTTCCTGGGCCTGGCTGTCCGGCCGCAACTACGTCACCCCCGACGACGTGAAGGCGATGGCCCGCCCGACGCTGCGGCACCGGGTGATGCTGCGCCCCGAGGCCGAACTCGAAGGGGCCACCCCCGACGGAGTCCTCGACGGAATCTTGGCGTCGGTCCCGGTGCCCCGCTAGTGATCCTGACCGGACGCACCGGGCTGGTCGCGCTGATGTGCGTCCTGCCCATCGCGCTGTCCCCCTGGCCGGCAAGGACTTTCGGAGTACTGCTGGCCACCCTTCTGGCGGTGGTGATCGCGGACATCGGGCTGGCGGCCAGCACCCGCGAGTTGCGCTACGTCCGGTCGCCGGACCGCTCCGCCCGGCTCGCGCAGCAGGTGGACGTCGGACTTCTGATCCACAACGACGGCCGGCGCCGGTTCCGCGGCCAGGTTCGCGACGCGTGGCCGCCCAGCGCGGGCGCGCGGCCGCGCATCCATCCCGTCAACATCCCCGTTGGCCAGCACCAGCACGTCCAGTCCCAACTGCGGCCGGTCCGCCGCGGCGAGCAGCGCGCCGCGGTCGTCACCGCCCGGTCCATCGGCCCACTCGGGCTCGCGGGACGGCAGGGCTCGCAAGCGGTGCCGGGCCTGCTTCGGGTGCTGCCGCCCTTCCTGTCCCGCAAGCACCTGCCGGCGCGACTGGCCAAACTGCGTGAGATCGACGGGCTGCTTCCCACGCTGATCCGCGGGCAGGGAACGGAATTCGACTCACTGCGCGAGTATGTCGTCGGTGACGACGTGCGGTCGATCGACTGGCGCGCCACCGCGCGTCGCGCCGACGTCGTCGTCCGCACCTGGCGTCCCGAACGCGACCGGCGCGTCGTGATCGTGCTGGACACCGGGCGTACCGCGGCGGGCCGGGTGGGCGTCGACCCGACGGCCGCCGACCCCGCCGGCTGGCCCCGCCTGGACTGGTCCATGGATGCCGCGCTGCTGCTGGCGGCGCTCGCGTCGCGGGCGGGTGACCACGTCGACTTCCTCGCCCACGACCGGGTCACCCGCGCCGGCGTTTTCGGGGCGTCGCGCACCGAACTGCTCGCGCACCTCGTGGAGGCGATGGCCCCGTTGCAACCGGCCCTGCTCGAACCGGATTGGACCGCAATGGTTTCCGCCATCGCGCGGCGGGCCCGCCGGCGCTCACTCGTGGTGTTGCTGACCGACCTCAACGCGACCGCCCTCGACGAGGGCCTGCTGCCGGTGTTGCCGCAATTGTCGGCCAAACACCACCTCATGGTGGCGGCCGTCGCCGACCCACGGGTCGACCAAATGGCCGCCGGGCGTTCGGATCCCGCCGCCGTCTACGACGCGGCGGCCGCGGAACGGTCCCGCAATGACCGCCGCGCGATCGCCACGCGGCTGCGCCGCAGCGGGGTGGAGGTCGTCGACGCCCCACCCACCGAGCTGGCGCCCGCCCTTGCCGACCGCTACCTGGCGATGAAGGCCACCGGCCGGCTTTAGCGCCGAGCAGCGGCGTCAGGAGAAGGCGGGCAATCGGCGCTAGCCGGTGGGTACCACGTCGGGCGCGTCCTCGATGTCACCGGTCTCACCGGCCCGCACGGCGCGGCGACCGAAATACACGATGTAGGCGAGGAAAGCCACCTCGGCGATGACCCCGATGCCAACCCGAACGAAAGTCGGCAGCGGCGAGGGCGTGACCAGCGCCTCGATCAGCCCCGAGACCAACAGCACGCCGGCCAGCCCGATCGCGACCGACACCACGGCGCGGCCCTGTTCGGCGAGCGCCTGGCCGCGCGGCCGGTCGCCGGGCGCGATCACCGACCACCCCAACCGCATGCCGGCGGCACCGGCCAGGAACACCGCCGTGAGCTCGAGCAGCCCGTGCGGTATCAGCAGCCCGAGCAGCAGGCCACCCTTGCCGGCCTGGAACATCAGCCCCGAGATCAGTCCCAGGTTGGCGGCGTTCTGGAAGAGCACGAACGGAATCGGCAGTCCCAGCAGGACCGACGACGCGATGCACTGCGCGGACACCCAGGAGTTGTTCACCCAGATCTGCAGGGCGAACGCGGCGGCGGGATGTTCGCTGTAGTAGGCCGCGATGTCGTGGTTCACCAATTGTTCGATGTCGCTTGGGGTTCCGGCGGCCGACTGCACCTCCGGATTGCCGGCCACCCAGAAGGCGATGATCACGGCCACGGCGTAGAACGCCACGGCGGTGCCCAGCCACCACCGCCACGACCGGTAGGCGACCACCGGGAAGGACACCGCCCAAAACCGCACGAAGGTACTGCTCAACGGAGCATGCGCGCCGGTCACCACGGAACGGGCGCGCGCAACCAGGCTCGAGAGCCGACCGATCAACAGCGAGTCCGACGACGCCGAGCGCAGCGTAGAGAGGTGGGTGGACACCCGCTGATAGAGCTCCACCAGCTCGTCGACTTCGGCGCCGGTCAGTGAGCGTCGTTTCCCGACCAGCCGGTCCAGGCGGTCCCAGGTGCCGCGATGGGCCAGCACGAATGCGTCGACGTCCACCCTGCGCAGCCTAATCGCCCTGTAGCGTTCGGTGTTATGTCGGAGGTGGTGACCGGCGACGCGGTCGTGCTCGACGTGCAGATCGCCCAGTTGCCGGTGCGGGCGTTGAGCGCACTGATCGATATCGCCGTGATGGTCGTCTGCTACCTGCTCGGACTGATGTTGTGGGCCGCCACGCTCACCCAGTACGACTCGGCGCTGAGCACCGCCGTGCTGCTAATCTTCACCGTGCTAGTGCTCGTCGGCTATCCGGTGACGCTCGAAACGGCAACGCGCGGACGGTCGGTGGGCAAGATCGCGATGGGCCTGCGGGTGGTGTCCGACGACGGCGGCCCAGAACGGTTCCGGCAGGCACTGTTTCGGGCACTGGCGGCGGTGGTGGAGATCTGGATGCTGTTCGGGAGTCCGGCCGTCATCTGCAGCATCCTGTCCCCGAAGGCCAAGCGAATCGGCGACATCTTCGCCGGCACCGTGGTCGTGAACGAACGCGGGCCCCGCCTGGGTCCCCCTCCCGTGATGCCGCCGTCGCTCGCCTGGTGGGCCTCGTCTTTGCAACTTTCCGGCCTGTCCCCGGGCCAAGCCGAGGTTGCACGCCAATTCCTCTCGCGTGCACCGCAACTCGATCGCCAGCTACGCCACCAGATGGCATACCGCATCGCCGGCGACGTGGTGTCTTGCATCGCGCCGCCGCCCCCGCCGGGCGCCCCGCCGGAATTGGTGCTCGCCGCCGTGCTCGCCGAACGGCACCGCCGGGAACTCGCACGGCTGCGTCCCGCGATGCCGCAGGCGGTCCCCGCACCGTGGTCAGCCTGGCCGCCGGCGCCGCCGCCGCAGGCCGTCCCGTGGCCGGACCAGGGCGCCGCGCACCAGGCGCCGGCGAATCCCGCGCCGGGCGGTTTCTCACCGCCGAGCTGACGGGTGCGCTAGCCGGAGACGCTTGCCGCCATGAGCAGGACGTCGGCGATCAACAGCGCCCAGCCGAGCAGGGGAACCGCGATCCCACCGCGACGCTTGGCGGTGAACAGCGAAATGACGATGACCACGACGGCGACAGCAGGGGCGCCGTAGAACGCGGTCCCGAAATCGATTCCCCCATGGCCCAGGTTCGGGCAACTGCGGTCGGAGCAACCGCCGGTACTCATCACCGCGCCCAGCGCGAAAAGCATCACGATGGCGGCGGCGGGCACCATGGCCAGCGCCAGGGCCCAGTTGACCCACGGCCATACGTTGCGGCCGCCACTTCTGGGACCGCTGCCGCCCCGCGCGGGGTCGGTCGGGCTGGAGGTTCCGCTGCCCACCGCGAGGTTGGAGTTATCAGCGTTCATCCCAGAGTTCCTACCCGCCGCCCGTCGGGCGCAAACCGGGCGGGCGACGCGAGCAGCGGCCGGCATGGTCGCCGAACCGCAGGTCATCGGGGTTCACTCGGGCCGTCTTCAAGGCAACCGTTGCATCGCGATCGTTTCCGATATATCGTGATACTTCGAAGCGCACAGACGGTGCGCTACCCCGAGAACATGAGGACAACAAACATGAGCAATCCATTCACTCCACCCGTCGGACCGTTCGCCGGTCAGGGCTTCGGCTTCGGCACCGGCCCGGTCCAACGGCGCGCCCTGCACGGCGCCCGGCGCCAAGCCCGGCGCGAATTCTTCGAACACCTGCGCGACCACGCCGGGGACCAGGGCTTCGGCCCCGGTTTCGGTCCGGGCTTCGGCCCGGGTTTCGGCCCCGGATTCGGTCCGGGTTTCGGTTTCGGCCCGGGCGGCCGGCGCGGCGGATGGCGGCGCGGCGGCCCCGGTCGCGGCAAGCGCGGTGACGTCCGCGCGGCCATCCTGGCGCTGCTCGCCGAGCGGCCGATGCACGGCTACGAGATGATCCAGCAGATCGCCGAACGCAGTAACGGACTCTGGAAGCCCAGCCCCGGTTCGGTCTACCCGACGCTGCAGTTGCTGACCGACGAGGGCCTGATCACCGCGAGCGAGAGCGAGGGCAGCAAGAAGCTGTTCGAGCTGACCGACGAGGGCCGCACGGCGGCCGAGAAGGTGGAGACCCCGCCGTGGGACGAGATCGCCGAAGGGGCCGACCCGGGTCACATGAACCTGCGGGCGGCCGTCGGCCAGCTGTTCGGCGCGGTCGCGCAGTCCGCGCACACCGCCACCGCCGAGCAGCAACAGCGCATCGTCGAGATCCTCAACAACGCGCGACGCGAGGTCTACGGCATCCTCGGCGAAGACTGAGCCCGTAGCACACAGCGGACCCTGGATCAGGTCACGTCGACCCAGTCCAGGGTCCGCTGCACCGCCTTGCGCCAACCCGCGTAGCCGGCGGCGCGCTGCTCGTCGGTCCAGGCCGGCGTCCACCGCTTGTCTTCGTGCCAGTTCGCCCGCAGGTCGGACGGACCGGCCCAGAACCCCACCGCCAAACCCGCTGCATAGGCCGCGCCCAGCGCGGTCGTTTCGGCCACCACCGGCCGCACCACGTCGACCCCGAGCACGTCGGCCTGAATCTGCATGCAGAGGTCATTGGCGGTGATGCCGCCGTCCACCTTCAAAACCTCAAGGCGCACACCGGAATCCGCCGCCATCGCGTCCACCACGTCGCGGCTCTGGTAGCAGATCGCCTCCAGCGTCGCGCGGGCGAGGTGCGCGTTGGTGTTGAACCGCGACAGCCCCACGATCGCGCCCCGGGCGTCGGATCGCCAATAGGGCGCGAACAGCCCGGAGAACGCCGGGACGAAATAGACCCCGCCGTTGTCGGTTACCTGACGCGCCAACGACTCGCTTTGCGCGGCACCGCTGATGATGCCCAACTGGTCGCGCAGCCACTGCACGGCGGCCCCGGTGACCGCGATCGAGCCTTCGAGCGCGTAAACGGGTTTGGCGTCGCCGAACTGGTAACAGACGGTGGTCAACAGCCCGTTGTCCGATCGCACGATCGTCTCGCCGGTGTTGAGCAACAGGAAGTTTCCGGTGCCGTAGGTGTTTTTCGCCTCCCCTTCCGACAGGCACACCTGGCCCACCATCGCGGCATGCTGGTCACCGAGGACCCCGGTGATCGGCACCTCGCCACCGACGGGCCCGGTTGCTGCGGAGACGCCGTACGGCTGCGGCGACGACGACGGCGCGATCGCCGGCAGCATCGCACGCGGGATGGCGAAGAATGACAGCAACTCGTCGTCCCAGTCCAGGGTTTCGAGGTCCATCAGCATGGTCCGGCTGGCGTTGGTCACGTCGGTCACGTGCACGCCGCCGCGCGGGCCGCCGGTCAGATTCCACAGCACCCAGGTGTCCGGGGTGCCGAACAGCGCGTCGCCGCTTTCGGCCGCCTCCCGCACCCCGTCGACGTTCTCCAAGATCCACTGCAATTTGCCACCGGCGAAGTACGTCGCCGGCGGCAGGCCCGCCTTGCGGCGGATCACGTCGCCGTGGCCGTCGCGTTCCAGCGCCGAAGCGATGCGGTCGGTGCGGGTGTCCTGCCAGACGATGGCGTTGTAATAGGGCCGCCCGGTGCGCCGATTCCACACCAGCGTGGTCTCCCGCTGATTCGTGATACCAAGGGCAGCAATGTCTTTGGCGGTCAGGTTGGCGCGGTTCAACACCGACATCAGCACCGACGAGGTACGCTCCCAGATCTCCACCGGGTCGTGCTCGACCCAACCGGCACGGGGCAGGATCTGTTCGTGCTCGAGCTGATGCCGAGCGACCTCGGTGCCGTCGTGATCGAAGATCATGCAGCGGGTGCTGGTGGTTCCCTGGTCGATGGCGGCGACGAAGTCGGACACGTCAGGAGTCCATCATGGTCTGCCCGACTCGACAAGCGGCCGGGTTGCTTGCGTTACCGGCGGTAACCCTGTTCCATCGGCGGTGTGGGCGAAGAGGTCAAGCGCACCACGTACACCAGCGCACATCGTCGGGAGTACCAGCGCAAGCTTGAACTTTGCCTGGACGTCCTGGAAACGATGCTCGCGCAGTCGCACTTCGACTCCGACAAGCCGCTCACCGGCATGGAGATCGAGTGCAACCTGGTCGACGCCGATTATCAGCCGGCGATGTCGAACCGCGATGTGCTGGACGCCATCGGGGACCCGGCGTTCCAGCCGGAATTGGGCGCCTACAACATCGAATTCAACGTGCCACCCCACGCCCTGCCCGGACACACCGCGCTGGACCTCGAAGGTGAGGTGCGGGCCAGCCTGAACGACGCCGAGATCAAGGCCGGCCTGGGCGGCGCGCACATCGTGATGATCGGAATCCTGCCCACGCTGATGCCCGAGCATCTGGCCACCGGCTGGATGAGCGACTCGCGCCGGTATGCCGCGCTCAACGAGTCGATCTTCACCGCCCGCGGCGAGGACATCCCGATCAACATCTCCGGCCCCGAACCGCTGAGCTGGCAGGCCGTGTCGATAGCGCCCGAATCCGCCTGCACCAGCATCCAATTGCATCTGCAGGTCGCGCCGGAGACATTCGCCGCCAACTGGAACGCGGCCCAGGCGGTGGCCGGGCCGCAGCTCGCGCTGGGCGCCAACTCGCCATACTTCTTCGGCCACCAGTTGTGGGCCGAGACGCGCATCGAGCTGTTCACGCAGTCCACCGACACCCGGCCCGAGGAGCTGAAGTCCCAGGGGGTGCGGCCGCGGGTGTGGTTCGGCGAACGGTGGATCTCCTCGGTCCTCGACCTGTACCAGGAGAACATCCGCTACTTCCCTCCCCTGCTGCCCGAGGTGTCCGACGAGGATCCGCTCGCCGAGCTGGCCGCCGGGCGGGCACCGCGGCTGTCCGAGATGCGGCTGCACAGCGGCACCGTGTACCGGTGGAACCGGCCGGTCTACGACGTGGTCGACGGGCGACCGCACCTGCGGCTGGAGAATCGGGTGTTGCCGGCCGGGCCGACCGTGGTGGACATGCTGGCGAATTCGGCCTTCTTCTACGGACTGCTGCGTAGTCTGTCCGAGGACACCGATCCCGTGTGGGCGAGCATGGATTTCACTGCGGCACAAGCCAATTTTCTCGAGGCGGCGCGCAACGGCATCGACGCCCGGCTGCAGTGGCCGGGCCTGGGCGAGGTGGCGGCGACCACGCTGGTGCTCGACACGTTGCTGCCGATCGCCGACGATGGGCTGCGCCGCTGGGGCGTGGACGCGGAGGTGCGCGATCGCTTCCTGGGGGTCATCGAGGGCCGCGCGAGGACCGGCCGCAACGGCGCCGGCTGGCAGGTGGCCACCGTGCGCACGCTGGAAGATGCAGGTATGACCCGGCCCGCAGCGCTGGCCGAGATGCTGCGCCGGTACTGCGAGCACATGCACGCCAACGAGCCGGTGCACACCTGGGAGTCCTGACCGCGGGGGTACGTTGAAACCATGCCCGACGATCAGGTCATGGACTGGGACAGCGCCTACCGCGAGCAGGCCCATTTCGAAGGCCCGCCGCCGTGGAACATCGGTGAGCCGCAACCGGAGCTGGCCGCTCTCGTCGCCGCCGGCAGGTTTCGCAGCGACGTGCTGGACGCCGGCTGCGGGGTCGCCGAGCTGTCGTTGGCGCTCGCCGCCCAGGGCTACACGGTGGTCGGTGTCGACCTGACGCCGACCGCGGTCGCGGCCGTCGCCAAGGCCGCCCAGGAGCGGGGCTTGACGACCGCCAGCTTCGTGCAGGCGGACATCACGTCGTTCAGCGGCTATGACGGCCGCTTCTCCACGGTCGTCGATTCCACGCTGTTTCATTCGCTGCCCGTCGAGGGCCGCGACGGCTACCTGAGCTCCATCCACCGCGCGGCCGCGCCGGGCGCCAGCTTGTTCGTCTTGGTGTTCGCCAAGGGCGCCTTTCCCGCCGAAATGCAACCGAAGCCCAACGAAGTCGACGAGGACGAATTGCGCGCGGCGGTGAGCAAGTACTGGGAGGTCGACGAGATCCGCCCGGCCTACATCCTGTCGAATGTCGTCGAGATTCCCGATGCTCCCTTCGAATTCCCGCCGCATGAACGCGACGACAGGGGCCGGATCAAGATGCCCGCCTACCTGCTGACGGCGCACAAGGCGGGCTAGTTTTCAGGCCGACGTCGCCGCGGTCGCGGCGATCAGCGCCTCGGCGAAGGTCTCCAGATCGCCGGCCGTGGTGTCGAGGTGTGGCGAGAGCCTCAGCACCGGCCCGGCCAGCTGCAGGGGCGCCCGCTGCACGCCGACGAAGGTGATCAGGATCCGCCGCTCGGCCAGCAGCCACGACTGCACCACTTGCGGGTCGGCGCCGTCGACGGGCGCCAGCGTGGTGATCGCGCTCGGCTCGTCGACCTCTTCGACCACCGCCCAGCCGGGCACGTCGGCCAGCGCCCGGCGGCTCGCGGCGCCCAGCTCGGCCAGCCGCCCGCGCACCGCCTCCGGCCCGTACGCCAGATGCTCGCCTAACGCCAGCGAGAATCCTAGGCGCGCCGCGACATTGGCTTCACCGAACTCAAGCTGCTGGGCCACCGAGAACGACCCCGCGAGCCAATCCGGCGCCGCCAGCCGCGGCCGCAGGCCCGCCATCAGCTCCCGGCGCACCGCGAGGGCCCCGACCCCGCGCGGCCCGGCGATCCACTTGCGCGACGACGCGTAGGTCACGTCGGCGCCGACCGCGCAGTCCACCTGGCCCAGCGCCTGCGCGGCGTCGACCACGAGCGGCAGCCCCATCTCGCGGCACAGTTGCGCCACCATTGGCAGCGGTTGCACCACACCGCTGTGGCTGCCGACAGCGGTCAGGTGGACCAAATCGGGGGGGTCGGCCTCCAGCGCCATCGCCGCGTCGTCGAGCGCCAACCGGCCATCCCCGAGCGTCGGCAGCAGCTGACGGTCGAATCCATGGGCGGCCAGCAGCGCGAGGTTGGGGCCGTACTCACCCGGCAGGCACGCCACCTTGCGGCGCCCCGCCGGCCAGGCGCCGAGCAGCAGGTCGAGGGCGTTCAGGGAGCCCGTTGTGAACACCACCTCGGCGTCGGGCATGCCGGCCAGCGCGGCGAACGCCACCCGTCCGGCGTCGAGCGCGGGTGCGGCCGCCTCGGCCGCGACGTAGCCGCCGACTTCGGACTCGTTGCGCGCGTGCTGGGCGGCGGCGTCGATCACGGAAAGGCTTTGGCGCGAACACGCCGCGCTGTCCAGGTGCAGCCCGGCCGCCGGCAGGCGGGCCGCCCGCCACCGGTCAGCCAGCGAACCCGCGGGCGTCACTTCACGGCCAGCGACAACCCGAAGTCACCCGCGGCGTCCGTCCACCATCGGGTGGGACGCAACCCCACGCCGGTCAATTCGGCGCTCACCCCGTCCGGGCGGAACTTGCACGACACCTCGGTGAGCATCTCCTCGCCGGCCGCGAAATCCACGGTCAGGTCGAGCGCGTCGACGCGGACCCGCTGGGCGTGGCCGGCGCGCAACCACATCTCGATGCGCTCCTCGTCGGCGTTCCAGCGCGCCACGTGTTGGTATGCCTCGACGTCGAAGTCGGCGTCGAGTTGCCGGTTGATCACCGCCAGCACATTGCGATTGAACGCCGCGGTCACCCCGGCCGAGTCGTCATAGGCCCGCACCAGCCGGTGAATGTCCTTGATCAGATCCGTCCCGAGCAGCAGGCTGTCGCCCGGCCGCATCTGGGCGGACAGGCTCGAGAGGAACTCCGCGCGCGGCCCTGGCGTCAGGTTGCCGATCGTGGACCCCAGGAACACGAAGAGGCGACGCCCGCCGGTCGGGATCTCGGTCAGATGTTCCTCGAAATCGCCGCAGACGGCATTGATTTCGACGCCCACGTATTCCCGTTGGATGGCCGCAGCGGCCGTCGAGAGGATGCCGGCGTCGACGTCGAACGGGACGAACCTGCGCAACGATCCGCGGGCGCGCAGCGCGTCGAGCAGCAGCCGGGTCTTCTCCGAGGTTCCACTGCCGAGCTCCACCAGGGTGTCGGCCTCGCTGGCCGCCGCCACTTCGCCCGACCGGGCGCGCAAGATCTCGGCCTCGGCGCGGGTGGGATAGTACTCGGGCAGCCGCGTGATCTGATCGAACAGATGGCTGCCCAGCGAATCGTAGAACCACTTGGGCGGCAACGACTTCGGCGTCCGCTGCAGGCCGTCGAACACGTCACGGCGCAACGCCTGGTGCGCGGAGTCGGCGGCCAGGTGGTTGGACAGTGTCAGCGTCATCGATAACCTTCCGAGTGATCCAGCGGGGTCAGCGCCACACCCGTCGCGGTGACCTCGACGAGGTGGCAGTCCGGCACTTCCGCCCAACCGGGGTCGTCGTCGTAGGGCTCGCTGGCCAGGACGACACCATCGGCGCGGCGCAGGATCGACAGCGTGTCTCCCCAGGCCGTCGCCAGCAGGCGAGAACCGTTGGCGGCAAGGATGTTCAGCCGCGCGTTCGGGTCGGCGGCCGCGATCTCGGTGATCGTCTCGCCGAGCGCATCGAGGCCGCGCTCGAAGATGGCCGCCGCGAGTAGCGCACTGTCACAGACCGATTCGGCCCGCGAGGTCGGGGGCAACACGGCGCGGTCGACAACTCCGTTGTGCGACAACAGCCATTGGCCGTCGGTGAACGGCGCCGTCGCGCTGACGTCGATAGGCATCCCGACCGTCGCCGAGCGCACCGCGGCCACCACGCAGTGGCTGCGCAGCGCGGGCGCGACGGAGTCGAACGACGCGTCACCCCACAGCGGCGCCGGGCTGCGCCAGCGGCGGGGAACTTGCCGCTCCGCAGCGACATCGAAAAACCCGACACCCCAGCCGTCGGCGTTGAGCAGGCCGTGCTTCTGCCGGCGCGGGGCGTACGACTGCACCCGCAGGCCCGACGGGGGGTCCAGCACAAGCGAGGAGACGGTGACGTCGGCCCCGAGCCAACCGAGGTGGCGGCACATCAGGCGAAATCCTCGGCGTCCCAAGCCAACCGGACACCGGAGAAGATCTGGCGCCGGATCGGGTGGTCCCAGTTGCGGAAGCTCGGCCGCAGGATGCTGGGCTCCACGGCCCACGAGCCGCCACGCAGCACCCGGTAGTCGCCGTCGAAGAACGGCTGGGAATAGCGCTCGTAGATCATCGGGACGAAGCCGGGCCAGGGCCGCAGCGGGGACGCGGTCCACTCCCAGACGTCGCCGAGCATCTGCTCGGCCCCGTACGCCGAGGCGCCGGCCGGGTAGGCGCCGACGGGCGCCGGGCGCAACGCCCCGCCGCCCAGGTTGGCCAGTGCGTCGGACGGGGGCTGCGACCCCCACGGGTAGCGGCGCCGACGGCCGGTGGCCGGATCCCACGCGCAGGCCTTCTCCCATTCGATCTCGGTGGGCAGCCGCGCGCCGGC
>NZ_LZJB01000356.1:0-532 GCF_001666895.1 Mycobacterium sp. E3298 | reverse complement strand
GGGCGCCGCCGCGCCCGACCCCGCCCCCCCCCCCCTGCCCGGGGGGGGGGGGGGGGGGGGGGCCCCGGCGCCGCGAACTGCTGCCCTATTCCGATCTCGACCTGATGTTGTTGCACGACAACAAATCCGACGAGGTGCTGCAACGAGTCGCCGACGGTCTGTGGTATCCGTTGTGGGACGCCAACGTTCGGCTCGACCACAGCGTGCGGACCGTCTCGGGGGCCCTGAGCGTCGCCAACAACGACCTGGTGGCCGCGTTGGGCATGCTCGACGCGCGCCACATCGCCGGGGACGAGCGGCTGTCGGCGGAATTGATCGCCGGGGCGCGACGCCAGTGGCGCAGCGCGATTCGATCCCGCATGGACGAACTAGTCGCGATGACATACGAACGCTGGCAACGATGTTGGCGCATCGCGCAGCGGGCCGAGCCGGACCTCAAGTCGGGCCGTGGTGGCCTGCGCGATGTCCAACTTCTCGACGCGCTGGGCGTCGCCCAGCTCATCGACCGCCGCGGTATGGGCCATCCCGACGC
>NZ_LZJB01000355.1:0-34236 GCF_001666895.1 Mycobacterium sp. E3298 | reverse complement strand
GCGCCGAGGTGCGGGGTGACCACCACCTGTGGCAGCTCGAACAGCGGGCTGTCGGTGCACGGCTCTTTGGCGAAGACGTCGAGACCGGCCGCCCGGACGTGGCCGCTGCTCACCGCCTCGGCCAGCGCGGCCTCGTCGATCAGGCCGCCGCGGGCGGCGTTGACGATGATGACGCCCGGCTTGGTCTTCGCCAGCGCTTCCTTGCCGATGAGGCCCGCCGTCTCGGGCGTCTTCGGCAGGTGCACCGAGATGAAGTCGGCGCGGCCCAGCAGGTCGTCGAGGGGCAGCAGTTCGATGCCGAGCTGCGCGGCCCGCGCCGGCGAGACGTAGGGGTCGTAGGCGACCAGGTGGGTGCCGAAGGCCGTCAACCGCTGGGCGACCAACTGCCCGATCCGGCCCAGCCCCACCACGCCGACCGTCTTGCCGAAAATCTCGGTGCCGTTGAACGAAGACCGCTTCCAGGTGTGCTCGCGCAGCGAGGCGTCGGCGGCCGGGATCTGCCGGGCGGCGGCCAAGAGCAGCGCCAGGGCGTGCTCGGCGGCGCTGTGGATGTTCGAGGTGGGCGCGTTGACCACCAGCACGCCACGCTCGGTCGCGGCGTCCACGTCGACGTTGTCCAGCCCGACCCCGGCGCGGGCGACGATCTTCAGCTTGGGGGCCGCCGCCAGCACCTCGGCGTCCACCGTGGTGGCCGAGCGCACCAGCAGCGCGTCGGCCTCCGGCACCGCGGCCAGCAGCTTCTCCCGGTCCGGCCCGTCTACCCAGCGCACCTCGACCTGGTCTCCCAGGGCGGCGACAGTCGATTGGGCGAGTTTGTCGGCGATCAATACAACAGGCAGATTCACCCGGCCAGCCTAACGGCTGCGTTTGACGGGCCTCGACGGGCTCACCACTGCCGTAACCTGCACCGACGGCCGTTGGGCGCGGGTCGGCGAGGTCCTACGATGCGCTGATGACCAAACTCGCGATCATCTACTATTCGGCCACCGGGCATAACACCGCGATGGCGCAACGCGTGGCCGCCGCGGCCGAGTCCGCAGGCGCCGAGGTCCGGCTGAGGCACGTCGCCGAGACCCGCGACCCGGAATCTTTCGCGCAGAACCCGGCCTGGACCGCGAATTACCAAGCGACGAAGGACCTTCCGGCGGCGACCGGTGAGGACATCGTCTGGGCCGACGCGGTGATCTTCGGTTCGCCGACCCGCTTCGGCTCTCCCGCTGCGCAATTGCGCAACTTCCTGGACTCGCTCGGCGGGCTGTGGGCCGAGGGCAAGCTCGCGGACAAGGTGTACGCGGCGTTCACGTCGTCCAACACCGTGCATGGCGGCCAGGAAACCACGCTGCTGTCGCTATACATCACCCTGATGCATTTCGGCGGCATCATCGTCCCGCCCGGCTACACGGACCAGCTGAAGTTCGTCGACGGGAATCCCTATGGGGTGAGCCTGGTCTCCACCCACGACAACATTCACGAATGCGACGAGGCCACCGAGAACGCCCTGGACCACCTGGCCCGCCGCGTGGTCGAAACCGCCGGCCGGCTCCGCGACACATAAACCACGCACACGACACGCCGTAAACGGTCGCCGTGGTTTATGTCTCGCGGCAGCGCGGCAGCGCGGCCGCGGCGCGGTGGCCCGGCCGGCAAGCGGCCGGCCGGTTACGCCGTCTCGGTGATCGGCCGGTCGACCCAGCTCATCAGGTCACGCAGCTTCTTGCCGGTCACCTCGATGGGGTGCTCGGCGTTCTCCTTGCGCAACTGCTCGAGCTGCTTGTTGCCGCCCTCGACGTTGGCCACCAGCTTCTTGGTGAAGGTGCCGTCCTGGATGTCGCGCAGGATCTCGCGCATCCGCTCTTTGGTGCCGGCGTCGATGACCCGCGGACCCGACAGATACCCGCCGAACTCCGCGGTGTCGGACACCGAGTAGTTCATCCGGGCGATGCCGCCCTCATACATCAGGTCGACGATCAGCTTGAGCTCGTGCAGAACCTCGAAGTAGGCCATCTCCGGCGGGTAGCCCGCCTCGACCATGACGTCGAAACCGGTCTTCACCAATTCCTCTGTGCCGCCGCACAACACGGCCTGCTCGCCGAACAGGTCGGTCTCGGTCTCGTCCTTGAACGTGGTCTTGATGACGCCGGCCCGGGTGCCGCCGATGGCCTTGGCATACGACAGCGCCAGCGCCTCGCCGTTGCCGTTCGGGTCCTGATCGACCGCGATCAGGCAGGGCACGCCCTTGCCATCGACGAACTGGCGGCGCACCAGGTGGCCGGGCCCCTTCGGGGCCACCATCGCGATGGTCACGTCGGCGGGCGGCTTGATCAGGCCGAAGTGAATGTTGAGACCGTGCCCGAAGAACAGCGCGTCACCGGGCTTGAGGTTGGGCTCGATGTCGTTCTTGAAGATGTCTGCCTGCGCGGTGTCGGGCGCCAACAGCATGATGACGTCGGCCCACTTGGCCACCTCGGCGGGCGTGTCGACCTCGAGGCCCTGCTCCTCCACCTTGGCCCGCGACTTCGAACCCTCCTTGAGCCCGACGCGCACCTGCACGCCCGAGTCGCGCAGGCTCAGCGAATGCGCGTGCCCCTGGCTGCCGTACCCGATGACGCCGACCTTGCGGCCCTGAATGATCGACAGGTCTGCGTCGTCGTCGTAGAACATTTCTAGTGCCACTGTTTCAATATCTCCTTGTGTGTTACTTGGCCGTGGCGATGCCGCGCGGACCGCGGGACAACGACACCACTCCCGATTGGACTATCTCGCGGATGCCGAAGGGTTCCAGCACCCGCAGCAGCGCCTCGATCTTGCCGCGGTCACCTGTAGCCTCGATGGTCAGCGCCTCGGTCGACACGTCAATCACCTTGGCGCGGAACAGGTTCACCGCCTCGATCACCTGACTGCGACTGCCCGCGTCGGCGCGCACCTTGATCAGCGCCAACTCCCGGGACACCGCGGCGCCGTCGTCGAGCTCGACGATCTTGATGACGTTGATCAGCTTGTTGAGCTGCTTGGTGATCTGCTCGAGCGGGGTCTCCTCCGCGCTGACCACGATCGTCATGCGCGACATGTCCTTTTGCTCGGTGGCCCCGACGGCCAGCGACTCGATGTTGAAACCGCGCCGGGAGAACAGCGCCGCCACGCGGGCGAGCACACCGGGCTTGTCCTCCACCAACACCGACAGCGTGTGCGTGTGCATCAGGCGTGCCCTTCGCTCTCGTCGTCGAAGAGCGGGCGAATGCCCCGGGCGGCCTGGATCTCGTCGTTGCTGGTGCCCGCGGCGACCATCGGCCACACCTGCGCGTCGGCGCCGACGATGAAGTCGATCACCACGGGACGGTCGGTGATCGCCCGGGCCGCATTGATCACGTCTTCGACGTCTTCCTCACGCTCGCAACGCAATCCGACACAGCCCAACGCCTCCGCCAGCTTCACGAAGTCGGGGATGCGATGCGAGTGCGTGGCCAGGTCCGTCTGCGAATACCGCTCCTCGTAGAACAGCGTCTGCCACTGACGCACCATGCCCAGGTTGCCGTTGTTGATCAGCGCCACCTTGATCGGCACGCCCTCGATGGCGCAGGTGGCCAGCTCCTGGTTGGTCATCTGGAAGCAGCCGTCGCCGTCGATGGCCCACACCTCGGCCTCCGGGCGAGCCATCTTGGCCCCCATGGCGGCCGGTATGGCAAACCCCATGGTGCCCAGCCCACCGGAGTTGATCCAGGTGCGCGGGTTCTCATACGAGATGAACTGTGCGGCCCACATCTGGTGCTGGCCCACCCCGGCGACGTACACCGCGTCGGGGCCGGCGATCTGGCCGAGCTTCTCGATGACGTATTCCGGGCCGAGGCTGCCGTCGCTCTGCGGGTCGTAGCTCAGCGGGTAGGTGGACTGAACGCTGTCCAGATGGGCCCACCATTCCGTCATGTCGAGGTTGCCGGGGACGTCGTAGTGCCGCAGCATCGCGATCAGGTCGGTGATGACCGCCTTGACGTCGCCGACGATCGGCACGTCGGCGTGGCGGTTCTTGCCGATCTCGGCCGGGTCGATGTCGGCGTGAATGACTTTCGCCTCGGGCGCGAAGGTGTCGAGCTTCCCGGTCACCCGGTCGTCGAAGCGCGTGCCCAGGGCGATCAGCAGGTCGCTGCGCTGCAGCGCCGCCACCGCGGCGACGCTGCCGTGCATACCGGGCATGCCCATGTGCTGGCGGTGGCTGTCCGGGAACGCCCCGCGCGCCATCAGGGTGGTGACCACCGGGATGCCGGTCAGCTCGGCCAGCTCGCGCAGCTGCTCGGTCGCCTCCCCGCGGATGACGCCACCACCGACGTAGAGGACCGGCTTGCGGGCGTCGGCGATCAGCTTGGCGGCCTCGCGGATCTGCCGGTTGTGCGGCTTGGTGTTCGGCTTGTAGCCGGGCAGGTCCATGCGCGGCGGCCAGCTGAACGTGCACTGCCCCTGCAGCACGTCTTTCGGGATGTCGACCAGCACCGCGCCGGGGCGGCCCGAGGACGCGATGTGGAACGCCTCGGCGATCACCTGCGGGATCTCGTCACCCGAGCGGACCAGGAAGTTGTGCTTGGTGATCGGCATCGTGATGCCCGAGATGTCGGCCTCCTGGAAGGCGTCGGTGCCGATCAGCGTGCGACCGACCTGGCCGGTGATGGCGACGACGGGCACCGAGTCCATTTGGGCGTCGGCCAGCGGCGTGACCAGGTTGGTGGCGCCGGGGCCCGACGTCGCCATGCACACCCCGACCTTGCCGGTGGCGTGGGCGTAGCCGCTCGCGGCGTGACCGGCGCCCTGCTCGTGCCGAACCAGCACGTGGCGAAGCTTTTTCGAGTCGAACAGCGGGTCGTAAACCGGCAACACGGCGCCGCCGGGAATCCCGAAGATGACCTCGACGTCAAGCTCCTCCAGCGACCGGATCACCGACTGCGCGCCGGTAAGTTTCTCGGGCCCAACACGTTTCGGCTTCCGTGCGGGTGCGGCTGCCGGCGTTTCCGCCGCGTCCGTGGCGATGTCGGCGGCACGCTCCGGCTGGGTGGCGTGCTGCCTGGTGGGTGCGCTCACTGTCTTTCGTCCTTATTCACTCTGGGAGTCTCGCTGGGGGCAACAAAAAACCCCCGACAGCTCTTCTGCTGCACGAGGGTTGCGCGTTGGTCTGGATAGCTTCAAATGCCGAAGAGGCTAGTCAGGCACCAACGCGCCGACTAATTACTACGAGCATCCCGGGCTGTCCGGCGGTATCCATAACGTCCGACGGTAGCCTTCGCACAGCTCAGCAGTCAAATCCGCTCCCCGTGACCCGCGCTCGGATCCGGCCCGCCGCGACGGGTGAAATGATGGTCGGGTGGCTACCGGTTCGTCTTCCCACACGCCCGTCGTGATCAAGGTGTCCCCGATCGCGCACCTGGCCGTCGGGTTCTTCACCCTCGGGCTGCTGATCCCGGTGATGCTCTGGCCGCCCTCGGCGCCGCTGCTGGTGATCCCCGTGCTGCTGTCGGCGCTGATCGTCCGGTTGCGGACCGTCGCCGACGATCGAGGCGTGACGGTCCGCACGCTGCTGGGCAGCCAGACGGTGGACTGGGATGACATCGACGGGCTGCGCTTCCATCGGGGGTCCTGGGCCCGCGCGCACCTCAAGAGTGGAGCGGACGTGCGTCTGCCCGCTGTGACGTTCGCGACGCTGCCGCAGCTGACCGAGGCCAGCTCGGGACGGGTGCCCAACCCGTATCAGTGAGCGTCAGGCGATCGGGTTGACCCCGTTGAGCAGCACCCACACCGCGATGCCTGCGGCGATGCCGACCAGCAGCGCGACGAACGAGCCGATGAAGGGCCGGTGCGCCCAGCCCCGTCGCGCGTCCAGGCCGTAGCGGCCCGGCCCGCACAGGATCACCGCGACGGCCATCACGATCAGGCTGATCTGGTATTCGTGCCCGTCGGGCAGGAAGTACGTGAAGCTGTGCGGATGCGGCCGCGCGGTGATGGTGGCCAGCATGCCGTTGATCAGAAAGGCGAGCGCGCCGGCCGCGGCCACGGGGGTGAACAGGCCGAGCACCAAGAGGATGCCCGCGACGAGCTCACCGCCGGCGCTGACGTAGGCCAGGATGTCGGCGTGCTGGTAGCCGACGTCGGACAGTGAGTTCTTGAACCCGCCCACGCCGGAGCCGCCCCACCAGCCGGTCAGCTTCTGCAACCCGTGGGCGGCCAACACGACACCGAGCCCGGCCCGCAAGATCAGCAGGCCCAGGTGCTGGGTTCCGCGGCGGCCCACTTCGTGCAGCCGGCCGTGGTGTTCGTCCGCGTCGATCTCGGCGGGCTCGGCCGCTGCGTGCCGCGATGCCTGCGGCTGCACGTAGGGCAACGGCTCCTGTTGGTCGAGCACGTTGTACCCCGCCGCGCTGGACCCGCCGGCGTGGTCGCCCATGTAGGGGATGACGGTGGTGGTTCCGGTGGAGGGGTTGAAGTCGCCGGGGTAACCGACGGGCGTCAGATCGTCTTCGGGGTCAACCACACGCGCCGTCGCGGGGCGACCTGGAGTGGGCTCCGGGGATTCGCCGGGCCGCTGCCAATGTCCGTCATTCGGTTGACTGGTCACGCGTGTCAGGGTAAGGGCATTTGGCGCCGAATTGGGGATTTGAGCGGCGCTTTCGCCAGGCAATCGGCGGTTTGCCCGCCGAACACGCCCAGATCGGCCCGAAAATGCCTCTCGCGGGCCGACGGAGGGTCCGTTCCGGCGGCCAATCGGGGGCCTGACACGGCCCGTTGGCCGTCCCGGGGAAGCGGTCGGATCGCGTCGCGCCGGTCGGGCAGCGCATGCGTGTGGCGGCGGCGGCCGCACTATCCGTAGCCTGTCGGTCATGCGATTAGGGCGCTCGGTTCGGTGCGGGTTCGCCGCGCTTTGCGCGGTGGTGCTCGTCGCGACCGGCTGCGCACGGTTCAACGACGCCCAGTCGCAGCCGTTCACGACCAACCCCGAACTCAAGCCCCAACCCAGTTCGACGCCTCCCCCACCGCCGCCGCTGCCGCCCACGCCGTTCCCCAAGGCGTGCCCGGCTCCGGGCGTGATGCAGGGCTGCCTGGAGAGCACCAGCGGGCTGATCATGGGTCCGGACAGCAAAACCGCGCTGGTCGCCGAGCGCACCACCGGCGCGGTCAAGGAGATCTCGGTGAGCGCCGAGCCGAAGGTGAAGATGGTCATCCCCGTCGACCCGTCCGGGGATGGCGGCCTGATGGACATCGTGCTGTCGCCGACCTACACGCAAGACCGGCTCATGTACGCCTACGTCAGCACGCCGACCGACAATCGGGTGATCCGGGTGGCCGACGGTGACATCCCGAAAGACATCCTGACCGGGATCCCCAAGGGCGCCACCGGGAACACCGGCGCGCTGATCTTCACCAGCCCCACCACGTTGGTCGTGATGACCGGCGATGCGGGTAACCCCGCGGCGGCGGCGGATCCCAAATCGCTGGCGGGCAAAGTGCTTCGCATCGAGCAGCCGACCACCATCGGTCAGGCCCCGCCGACGACGGCGCTGTCGGGCGTCGGCGCCGGCGGCGGCCTGTGCATCGACCCCGTGGACGGTTCGCTCTATGTCGCCGACCGCACTCCGACGGCGGATCGGTTGCAGCGCATCACCAAGACCTCCGAGGTCTCCACGGTGTGGACCTGGCCCGACAAGCCCGGCGTGGCCGGCTGCGCGGCGATGGACGGCACCGTGCTGGTCAACCTGATCAACACCAAGCTGACGGTCGCCGTGCGACTGGCTCCCGCGACGGGTGCCGTCACCGGTGAACCCGACGTGGTCCGCAAGGACACCCACGCCCACGCGTGGGCGCTGCGGATGTCCCCGGACGGAAACGTTTGGGGCGCAACCGTCAACAAGACCGCCGGGGACGCCGAGAAGCTCGACGACGTCGTGTTCCCGCTGTTCCCGCAGGGCGGCGGCTTCCCGCGCAACAACGACGACAAGACCTAGGTCTCAGCGCGGCCGGCGAGCGCGCACGCTGAATCGGCGTGTCGCGTCGCCTGATTCACTCCGGGCGGTCGGCCGCTAGCTCTGCCCGCAGGCCGCCAGCACCAGCTCGCGCACCCGAGCCGCATCGGCCTGCCCGCGGGTGGCCTTCATCACGGCGCCCACGATCGCGCCCGCCGCGGCCACCTTGCCGCCCCGGATCTTCTCCGCCACATCGGGATTGGCGGCCAGCGCCTCGTCGACCGCGGCCTGGGTCACCGAGTCGTCGCGCACCAGTTCGAGGCCACGGGCCGCCATGATCTGCTCGGGCTCACCCTCGCCGGCCAGCACTCCCTCCACGACCTGGCGGGCCAGCTTGTTGGACAGCTTGCCCTCGTCCACGAGTGCGATCACCGCGGCGACCTGAGCCGGGGTGATGGTCAGCTCGTCCAGGCCGATGTTGGCCTCATTGGCCTTCTGCACCAAGAAGTTTCCCCACCAGGCGCGCGCCTGCTCGCTGGTGGCGCCGTGCTTGACGGTCTCGATGACCAAGTCGACGGCGCCGGCATTGACCAGGTCGCGCATCACCTCGTCGGAGACACCCCATTCCTGCTGAATCCTCTTGCGGCTCAGCCACGGTAGCTCCGGGATCGTCTGGCGCAGCTGCTCGACCAATTCACGGCTGGGTGCCACGGGTTCCAGGTCGGGCTCGGGGAAATAGCGGTAGTCCTGGGCGGTCTCCTTGGCCCGACCCGGGCTGGTGTACCCGGCCTCGTGAAAGTGCCTGGTCTCCTGGATGATTTGACCGCCGGACGCGAGGACGGCGGCCTGCCGCTGCATTTCGTAACGCACCGCCACCTCGACGCTTTTCAGCGAGTTGACGTTCTTGGTCTCGGTGCGGGTGCCGAACTCGGCGGCGCCCTTGGGCATCAGCGAAACGTTGGAATCGCAACGCATCGATCCCTGGTCCATCCTGACATCGGATACGCCCAAGGCGCGCAACAGGTCTCGCAATGCCGTGACATACGCCCTGGCGATCTGGGGGGCCCGGTCGCCGGCGCCCACGATGGGCTTGGTGACGATCTCGATCAGCGGCACACCCGCCCGGTTGTAGTCGAGCAGCGAGGTCGTCGCGCCGTGGATGCGGCCGGTCTCGCTGCCCAGGTGGGTCAGCTTGCCGGTGTCCTCCTCCATGTGCGCGCGCTCGATCTCGACGCGCCAGGTGGTGCCGTCGTCCAGCGGCGCTTCCAGGTAGCCGTTGATGGCGATCGGCTCGTCGTACTGCGAGATCTGGTAGTTCTTCGGCATGTCCGGGTAGAAGTAGTTCTTCCGGGCGAAGCGGCACCAGGGCACGATCTCGCAGTTGAGCGCCAGCCCGATCCGGATGGCCGATTCCACCGCCGTGCGGTTGAGCACCGGCAGCGAGCCGGGCAGCCCGAGGCATACGGGGCATACCTGCGTGTTGGGTTCGGCGCCGAAGGCGGTGGAGCAGCCGCAGAACATCTTGGTGACGGTCGACAGCTCGACGTGCACCTCGAGGCCGAGTACCGGGTCGAAGCGCGCGATGACCTCGTCGTAGTTCATGAGATCGGCGCTGGCGGCAACACTCATGCAGCCGATCCTAGTGGTGACCTCGAGCTCGGCGGAGCCGGGCGATCAGGGCCAGTGCGGCGACCGCGGCGCCGGGCACCGGCTGGGCTCATCGCCCCTGCCCGGGAACATGTCGGCGAGCACGGCCGCCATCTCGAGGTAACTTCGCCGGCTTTCCTTGCTCAGTCGGTCCAGTTCGATCTGGTTCCCGCCGTGGATGTGCCGATCGAACGGCAGCACCACCGTTGCACCGACGCGCGCGGACAATCGCTCGAGCTCCTTGGCGGCCAGCAGCTCCACCCTGGCCGGCTCCACGTGGTTGATCGCCAATACCGTCGACTGCACCAGCCATTGATATGCGTTGTTGGCCAACCAATCCAAAGTGGTAGCGGTCTTGCGAATCGCGTCGATGGACGTGCTGGTAACCACGACCAGCGCGAGCGCCTCGCGCAGGACGGCATCCATCACACCCGAATTGAGCGCCTTCGCGCAGTCCACCAGCACCACCGAATAGTGGTTGCGCAGGATCGAAAATGCCTTCACCGCGTCATGACGCTCGAGCCGCCACTCGGTGTGCGCATAGTCGGGCAGCCCGAGCACTTCCAGGCCGAAGTTGTTCATGTAGGTATGTGCGCGTACGTCCTGGTAGCTCGTGACCGTGTCGTCGGCGAGCAGCTCGGCCATTCCCAGCGCGTTGGGCCTGCCGTGGCGCTCCACCAGGTCGCCGGCGTCCATGTCGACGGCGATGATCCGGTCTTTACGCGCGTCGGCGAACGTCGACCCCAGCGCCTCCACCACCGCGGTCTTGCCGACGCCACCCTTGAGGTTGAGAACGGCGATGGGAAACGCCCCGCCCACCTCCGCGCGGATGCGGTTGCGTAGCTCCTCTTTGTACCGCGCGTCTTTGCCGGGGCCCAGATCGACGCCCGTCAGGCGATGGACCACTTCTCGCCAGCTGAACCGGGAGGAGCCGTCGGGCTCCTGCTGATCGAGACCGTCCAGCGCCGTCCCGCCCGGCAGTCGCGCGGGCCGCCGCACCACGGGACCCCGGGATGCGGGCGGGGGCGGCCTGAACTGCGGCCCGCGGATGGCCGGATCCGAAGGATGGGGCTGCGGCATCGTGGCGGCCGCGGGATCGGCATCGACAAGCCAACCGGGCGGTCGCGGCCGACGGACCGGCGGGCCCATTGGCCCCGCCGTCGCCGCGGGGTACTGAACGACTCCGCGAATCGAGCCGCGGTTGCTCACTCCGGGGGTATAACCGCGGGGAACCCTTCCGGAAACCACGAATTTGCGCAAGCGGCCCGTAGGTGGTCAGAAGTCGGGCGAATTCAGGCCCTGGCCAGGCCGGAGTCACACCGCGGCAACCCGCCGTTTGCCGAATTCGCCGTGGTCAGCCGAAGAAGGCGGCGGCGTCGTCGTACCGGCTTTCGGGCACCAGCTTGAGCTGGCGCACCGCGTCGGCCAGGGCCACCCGGCCGATATCTTGCCCCCGCAACGACACCATCTGGCCGTACTCACCGGCGTGGGCGGCATCGGCGGCGTTGACGCCGAACCGGGTGGCCAGCACCCGGTCGAAGGCCGTCGGCGTCCCGCCGCGCTGGACGTGGCCCAGCACGGTCACCCGGACGTCCTTGTTGATCCGCTTCTCCACCTCGGCGCCTAGCTGGGCCGCGACACCGGTGAACTTCTCGTGGCCGAACTCGTCAAGTCCACCCTCGCGCAACGAGATTGAGCCCGGGATGGGTTTGGCCCCCTCGGCGACCACGCAGATGAAGTGCGAATCTCCGCGCTGGAAGCGGCGTTTGACCAACCGGCACACCTCCTCGACGTCGAAGGGCTGCTCGGGAATCAGTGTCATGTGCGCGCCCGAAGCCAGGCCGGCGTTCAGCGCGATCCAGCCCGCGTGCCGGCCCATCACCTCCACCAGCATCACCCGCTGGTGGGATTCGGCGGTGCTGTGCAGCCGGTCGATGGCGTCGGTGGCGACGGTGAGCGCGGTGTCGTGGCCGAAAGTGACGTCGGTGCAGTCGATGTCGTTGTCGATGGTCTTCGGCACGCCGACGACGGGAACGTTCTCCTCGGACAGCCAGTGCGCGGCGGTCAGCGTGCCTTCACCGCCGATCGGGATGAGCACGTCGATGCCGTTGTCGTCCAGGGTCTGCTTGATCTGGTCCAACCCGGCGCGCAGTTTGTCGGGGTGCACCCGGGCGGTTCCCAGCATCGTGCCGCCCTTGGCCAGCAGCCGGTCGTTGCGGTCGTCGTTCTGCAATTGGATGCGCCGGTTTTCCAGCAACCCGCGCCACCCGTCCTGAAAGCCGACCACCGACGAGCCGTACCGGGCGTCGCAGGTGCGCACCACCGCCCGAATGACGGCGTTCAGCCCCGGGCAGTCACCACCGCCAGTGAGAACTCCGATCCGCATGCCTTCATCTTGCCTGGGGCGACGCCCCTATGGCGCGGGCAAGGGCAAAATCGCCTGCGAAGCGGCGCTACAGGGTGGGTGCCGACGGTAGCAGGCCGCGGGCCGCCTCGTAGGCGGCGCCCACCCGGTAGAGGCGGTCGTCGGCCAACGCCGGCGCCATGATCTGCAGCCCGACCGGCAGGCCGTCGTCCGGGGAAAGCCCCGCGGGCACCGACATGCCGCAGTGGCCGGCCAGGTTCAGGGGCAGCGTGCACAGGTCGAACAGGTACATCGCCAGCGGGTCGTCCACCTTCTCCCCCAGCGGGAAGGCGGTGGTGGGTGTCGCCGGCGACACCACCACGTCGACCGACTCGTACGCGCGGTCCAGGTCGCGGGCGATCAGCGTGCGCACCTTCTGGGCCTGGTTGTAATAGGCGTCGTAGTAGCCGGCCGACAGCGCGTAGGTGCCGATCATGATGCGCCGCTTGACTTCCGGGCCGAAACCGGCGGCCCGGGTCAGCGCCATCACCTCCTCGGCGCTGTGTGTCCCGTCGTCGCCGACGCGCAGCCCGTAGCGCATCGCGTCGAAGCGGGCCAGGTTGCTCGACACCTCCGACGGCAAGATCAGGTAGTAGGCGGCCAGCGCGTATTCGAAGTGCGGGCAGTCGACTTCGGTCACCTCGGCGCCCAGCTCGGTCAGCCGCCCGACGGCGGCCTCGAACGAGGCCAGCACTCCCGGCTGGTAGCCGTCGCCCCGCAGCTGCTTCACGACTCCGACCCGCACGCCCTTGAGGTCACCGGCCGCACCGGCTTTGGCGGCCCCGACGACGTCGGGCACCGCCGCCTCGACGGACGTGGAGTCGCGGGGGTCGTGCCCGGCGATCACCTGGTGCAGCAGCGCGGTGTCCAACACGGTGCGAGCGCACGGGCCGCCTTGGTCAAGCGACGACGCGCACGCCACCAGCCCGTAGCGCGACACCGTGCCGTAGGTGGGCTTGACGCCGACCGTCGCGGTCAGCGCCGCCGGCTGCCGGATCGAGCCGCCGGTGTCGGACCCGATGGCCAGCGGAGCCTGGAACGCGGCCAGCGCCGCCGCGCTGCCGCCCCCGGAGCCACCGGGCACCCGGTCGAGGTCCCACGGGTTGCGGGTGGGGCCGTAGGCGGAGTTCTCCGTCGAGCTGCCCATCGCGAACTCGTCCATGTTGGTCTTGCCGAGGATCGGGATGCCCGCGGCGCGCAACCGCGTGGTGAGGGTGGCGTCATAGGGGGAACGCCAGCCCTCGAGAATTTTGGAGCCGCAGGTGGTGGGCATGTCGACGGTGGTGAAGACGTCCTTGAGCGCCAGCGGCACCCCGGCCAGCGGTGAGGGCAGCCGCTCCCCCGCGGCCACCGCCTCGTCGATGACGGCGGCCGCTCCCAGCGCCTCGTCGGCGGCCACGTGCAGGAAGGCGTGGTAGCGGTCGTCGGTCGCCGCGATCTGGTCCAGGCACGCCTGGGTGACCTCGACCGACGACAGCTCCTTGGCGGCGATCCGGGCCGCCAGGGTCGCGGCGTCGGACCGGATGATCTCGTTCACTCGCTGTCCCCCAGGATTTGGGGCACCGCGAAGCGGCCGTCGGCGGCCTCGGGCGCCTGTGCCAGCGCCTCCGACTGCGTCAGGCAGGGGGTCGGCTCGTCGGGGCGGGTGACGTTCACGTCCTTGAGCGGGTTGTCGGTCGCTTCGACGCCGGTGACGTCGACCGCCTGCACCTGGCTGACGTGGGTCAGGATGGCGTCGAGCTGGCCGGCGAAGCTGTCGAGCTCGCTATCGGTCAGCGCCAGCCGGGACAACCGGGCCAGGTGCGCCACCTCGTCGCGGGAGATCTGAGACACGACAGGAAAGCCTAGTCGCGAGCGCGGGGCCGGGTTCAGGCCCGCCGGTTATCCGCAGAAATGCAGTGCACGCATCGCTGTGTAACAGTGTTGGCCGTGCCTTCGTATCTGTTGCGCATCGAGCTGGTCGACCGCCCGGGCAGCCTGGGCTCGCTGGCCGTCGCGCTCGGTTCGGTCGGCGCCGACATCCTGTCGCTCGATGTGGTCGAGCGCAGCTCGGGATACGCGATCGACGACCTGGTGATCGAATTGCCGCCCGGGGCGATGCCGGACACGCTGATCACCGCCGCGGAATCGCTCAACGGTGTCCGGGTGGACAGCGTGCGGCCGCACACCGGGTTGCTGGAAGCCCATCGCGAGCTGGAGCTGCTCGACCACGTCGCGGCCGCCGGCGACAACGCCTCCCGGCTGCAGGTCCTGGCCAACGAGGCGCCCCGGGTGCTGCGGGTCAGCTGGTGCACCGTGGTGCGCAGTGCCGGCGACGGGCTGGAGCGGCTGGCGTCCAGCCCGGGTGCACCGGAGACGCGGGCGGATTCGGCCCCGTGGCTGCCTCTCGAGCGGGCCGTGACGCTGGACAGCGCGGGCGACTGGGTGCCGCAGGCGTGGCGCGACATGGACACCACGATGGTCGCGGCCCCGCTGGGTGATCCGCACACCGCGGTGGTGCTGGGCCGCCCGGGCCCCGAATTCCGGCCGTCGGAGGTGGCTCGCCTGGGCTACCTGGCCGGGATCGTGGCCACGATGCTGCGCTAGCGCCCCGTGCCGGACAGCGCCGGAGAAGTCGAACGGGACAGCACCGCCGGGTCGTCGTCTTCCCACAGCAACAGCTGCCGAACCGCCGGACGCGGACCGTAGGGCCGCAGCATGGTGCTGGCCGGGCGCGGGCGCACGCGTTGCGGCCACCAGAACCAGCGCCCGAGAATCCTTGCGACAGAAGGCGTCATGAACGACCGCACGATCAGCGTGTCGAACAGCAAGCCGAGGCCGATCGTCGTCCCGATCTGACCGAGCACCTGGAAACCGCTGAAGACGAACGCGCACATGGTCACCGCGAAGACGATGCCGGCCGAGGTGACCACCGACCCGGAGCCCGCCATCGCCCGGATGATGCCGGTGTTCAAGCCGGCGTGAATTTCCTCCTTGAACCGGGAGATCAACAGCAGGTTGTAGTCGGATCCCACCGCAAGAAGCAGGATGACGGCCAGCGCGAGCACCACCCAGTACAGCTGAATGCCGAAGATGTACTGCCAGACCAGGACCGAGAGCCCGAACGAGGCGCCCAGCGACAGAGCGACGGTGCCGACGATGACCAGGGCGGCGATCAGGCTGCGCGTGATGATCATCATGATCAGCAGGATCAAGCTCAGAGCGGCGAACGCGACGATCATCAGGTCGTACTTGGCCCCGTCCTGAATGTCCTTGTAGGTCGCGGCCGTCCCGCCGAGATAGATTCCGGCGTCCGCCATCGGCGTCCCCTTCAGGGCCTCGTGCGCAGCCTTGGCCATCGGGTCGATGTGCGAAATACCTTGGGGCGTGGCGGGATCGCCTTCGTGCGTGACAATCATGCGGGCGGCCTTGCCGTCGGGCGAGAGGAACAATTTGAGCCCGCGTTTGAAGTCGGGGTTGTTGAACACCTCCGGCGGCAGGTAGAAGGTGTCGTCGTTCTTGGCCGCGTCGAAGGCCCGCCCCAGCGCCGTCGCGTTGTCGATCGCGGCCGCGGTCTGCGCGTAAATGCCGGACAGCGTGGCGTAATTGGCCAACGTCAGGTCGCGGTTGGTCTGCTGACTCTCGATCTGCGGCGGTATCAGCGCCACCAGCTTCGGCTGCAGGGCGTCGAGCTTATCGAGTGACGCCGTGAGGTTTTCGAATTTCTCGGTGAGCTGATCGATCCCGTCGAGCGCGTCGAACAGCGACCTGAACGCGAAGCAGATCGGAATGTCGTAGCAATGCCGCTCCCAGTAGAAGTAGCTGCGAACCGGCCTGAAGAAGTCGTCGAAATACGCGATCTTGTCGCGCAGGTCCTGGATCGTGCCGAGCGTGTCGTGGAAGCTCTGTGTCTCGTCGTGGGTGGTGCCGGCGAGCTGCTGCTGCAGCACGTATTGCTGCTTCAAGATGTTGATGGTCTTGTCCAGCTCGTTGGCCTGTTTGCGGGCATCGTTGGCCCGATCCTGTTGGTAGGTCAGGTTTTCCTGCTGCGCCGCGCTGGAATTGCTGACCACGAACGCCAGCGAGCTGTGGACCAGCGGGGTGCCCAGCGGACGGGTGATGGTCTGCACCTGCGCGACGCCGGGCACGTGGAATACCGCCTTGGCCACCTTGTCCAGGATGAGCATGCTCTCCGGGTTGCGCATGTCGTGATCGGTTTCGACCATGAGCAATTCGGGCTCCAGCCGGGCCCGCGAGAAATGCTTCTCGGCGGCGGTGTAGCCGATGTTGGCCGGCGCGCTGGCCGGCATGTAGGGACGCGTGTCATAGCTGGTCTTGTATCCGGGCAAGGCGATCAGGCCCACCAGGGCCAACGCGCAGGCCGCCGCGAGAACGGCCCCCGGCCAGCGGACGATGGCGGTGCCGATGCGCCGCCAGCCACGAGTCCTGACCGCCCTTTTGGGGTCGAAGATGCCCACCTTGGCGCCCAGGGTGAGGATCGCGGGGCCCAAGGTCAGGGCGGCGAACAGCGCGACGAGAATGCCCAGCGCGGCCGGGATGCCCAAACTCTGGAAGTAGGGCAGCCGGGTGAAGCTCAGACAGGCCACCGCACCGGCCACCGTCAGCCCCGAACCGAGCACGATATGCGTCGTGCCGTGATACATGGTGTAGAAAGCCTTTTCGCGGTCCTCACCGGTTCCGCGCGCTTCCTGGTAGCGGCCGACGAAGAATATCGCGTAGTCGGTGCCCGCGGCGATCACCAGAAGCGTCAACAGATTCGTCGCGTACGTCGACAACCCGATGACGCCCGCGTTTCCCAGGAACGCGACAAGGCCCCGGGCGGCGGACATCTCGATCAGGACCGTGGCGAGCACCAGCAGCGTGGTGAGCACCGAGCGGTAGACGAAGAACAGCATCAAGGCGATCACGCCGATCGTGATCGCGGTGACCTTCGCGGTGCCCTTGCTGCCGACGTCGAACTGATCGGATATCAGCGGCGCCGCGCCGGTCACATAGGCCTTGACACCGGGCGGCGGCTTGACGCGCTCGACGATGTCGCGCAGCGCCCCGACGCCCTCGTTGGCCAGCGCCGAACCCTGGTTGCCGGCCAGGTTCACCTGAACGTAGGCGGCCTTGCCGTCGCTGCTCTGCGACCCCGCCGCCGTCAGGGTGTCGCCCCAGTAGTCCTGGACGTGCTCGACGTGCTTCTTGTCCTGCTCGAGCCTGCGGATCATCTCGTCGTAGAAGCGGTGCGCGTCCGCGCCCAGCGGCTTGTCGCCCTCCAGCACGATCATCGCCGAGCTGTCGGTGTCGAACTCCCCGAACTTTTCGCCGATGCGCTTGATGGCCTTCAGCGACGGGGCGTCGGGCGAGTTCAGCGCCACATTGTGCGTCTTGCCAACCTCTTCCAACTGCGGCACCGCGATGTTGGTGATCGCGGCCAGCGCCACCCAGAACAGCAGGATGGGCAGCGCCAGCCGGCGGATGGTGCGCGGGACGCGCGCCCGCGGCGGTTCGTCGTCGCTCATCCCGATTTGTCCAGACAGAAGGTGTAGGCGTCGGCTTTGTCAACGGTGCGTTGGTCTTTCACTTCCCCGTTGACGGTGATGCGGCAGCCCAGGCTGTCGCCGTTGCCCTGGGCGACGACGTTGCCCAGGACCGCGGGCTCCGTCGTCGTGATCGTGAACGACCACGGCAGCGGGGCGTCCTTGACTTGCTGCGGTTGGGCGTTGACATCAAGGTAATTGATGGTCGCGGTGGCGCCGGGTCTGCCGAAGACCTCGAGCACCACCCGCTTGGGGTTGAACGGCACGATTTCGTTGGCCAGGCCGCTGTTCGCCGAGGCGCTGCTCTCTGAGCCGAAGATGCCGTGCAGGCGATAGATGCCGAATCCCGCGAGCGTGACCACCAGGACCGCGACCAGCACCATCCACCCTCGTCTTACCAGGAATGCCACCGAATTCCCCATCACCCGTTCACCTTTCGATTATCGGGCGACACGACCGCCCTCAAGCGAGGGCCGGCTGCCGACGGGTCGGGCGTGCTCGACAGCTCTGACAGTACGGTACGGGACCGTACTGCACAAGAGACGCGAGCGTACACATTCCGCTCGGCGGATCAACGCCCGATTACCCGGTGGTTCTGGTCAACCCGGGGATGAGGAACCCGTCCACGAGGGCTTCGACCGTGCGACGGGTGGGCGGGCGGCCGGGGATGATGGACCGGAAGATGAGATAACCGGGCAACAGATCCCACAGCTCGTCGGTGATGACGTCCTCGCTGATCTCACCGCGGTCGACGGCTTCGCGCAGCACGTGCTGAATCAACGCCTTGCGCTGCTTGAGGAATTGCTCCTGCATGGCGTCGTTGAGCGCCGGGTGCCGCGAAACTTCTACCATCACCGCGCGGATGGTGCTGGCGTGCTCCGAACCGTGCTGACCACACGTCTCCCCCAAACTCAGCAGGTCGCCGCGCAGGGTGCCGGTGTTGGGCGCGACGGCGACCACGCGGACGCCCTCGATGAATGCGGTCAACACCAATTCGGCCTTGGACGGCCAGCGCCGATACACGGTGGACTTGCTCGCGTGGGCGGCGGCGGCGACCGCGTCGACCGTCAGCTGGTCATAGCCGTGCTCCTGCAGCAAGCGCAGCGTGACCGCCAGTATCTCGGCCTCGCGGGGCGACCACGGTGATTCCTGCGTGAACCGGTCCGCCGTCTGGGTCATAGCGCCCACGATAGGACTGCCGGGGCGATGCGGGGTAATTTATGGCCGGATGGCCATCAGGGCCCGTTCGATGTCGGCGATCAGATCGTCGGTGTCTTCGATGCCCAGCGAGATGCGCGCGAATCCGTCGGCGACGGCGTCGCCCCAGCGTGCCCGGCGATCCACCGACGTATGCAGGCCGCCGAAGCTGGTGGCCGCGACGAGCAGCTCGCTGCGCTCGACGAGGGCGTGTACCGCTGCGGCGTCGGCCAATTCGACCGAGACCAGGGATCCGAACCGGCGCATCTGCGCCATGGCCACGCGATGAGAGGGGTCATGCGGCAACCCCGGGTAACGCACCACCCGGGCCCCCGGGTGGCGGGCCAACATCGTCGCCACGGCCCGGGCGTTCTGGCATTGCCGCTCGAAACGCAATCCGGCGCTGGCCAGGCTGCGCAACAGCAGCCACGCCTCGAACCCGCCGAGGATCGCGCCGGCGAGCAAGCGTTGGCGCTCCACGGCGGCGGCCAACTCGGCGTCGTCGGTGGCCACGTAACCGGCCAGCAGGTCGCTGTGACCGGACAGCGCCTTGGTGGCGCTGGCCACCACCGCGTCGGCGCCCAGTGACAGCGGCCGCTGGCCCAGGGGCGTGGCGGCGGTGTTGTCCACGATCAGCCGCGCGCCGCGGCCACGGCAGATGGTGGCCAGCCGGTGCAGATCAACGACATCCAACGCCGGGTTGGTCGGGGTTTCGGTCAGCACCACGTCGGCGCCCGCGGCGGCGTCGTAAATGCGCGAGCTCGACGCCTCGATGACGGTCACCCCCGCCGTCGCCAAGTCTTCCCGGGCCCAACGACGGACTTGGTAGTAGCCGTCGGCGGGCACCAGCAGAACCGATCCCGGCGGCGCGAGCGCCCGCAGCACGGCGTTGATGGCGGCCATGCCCGAACCGAACACCAGCGCACCGCTCGCTCCCTCCAGCTCGGCGAGCGCCGACTCGAGTTGTCGCCACGTGGGATTGGAGGCGCGGCCATAGGTGTCCGCGGCATCGGTCTCGTCGCTGCCCAGGTGGTAGGCGGCGGCGAGCACCGCCTGCGGCGCCACCGGCCGGCCCGCAATCGCCTCCGGGCCAACGGCTTTGAGACTTCGGGTGGAATCGCCGTAGCGACCGGTCATTGGCCTAGCCTGCCGGAGCTTCCGGCGGACCCTCTGCCAACAGTTTCCGGAACCCGTCCTCGTCGAGGACCGGCACACCGAGTTCGACCGCCTTGTCGTACTTCGAACCCGGTGCGTCGCCGGCGACGACGTAGTCGGTCTTCTTCGACACCGACCCCGCCGCCTTTCCGCCGCGGGCGATGATCGCCTCTTTGGCGTCGTCGCGCGAAAACCCGGTCAGCGAGCCGGTGACGACAACGGTCAGCCCTTCCAGGGTGCGGGGCACGTTCTCGTCGCGCTCGTCGGCCAGCCGCACCCCGGCGGCCCGCCACTTGTCGACGATCGCGCGATGCCAGTCGACGGTGAACCATTCGGTGAGCGCGGCGGCGATCGTCGGCCCGACACCCTCGACCGCGGCCAACCGCTCGGTCGACGCCGACATGATCGCGTCCAGGCTGCCGAACTCGGTGGCCAGCGCGCGCGCGGCCGTCGGGCCGACATGCCGGATAGACAGCGCCACCAGTACCCGCCACAGCGCCACCGTCTTGGCCTTGTCCAGGTTGTCGAGCAGGCGCCTGCCGTTGGCCGACAACGCGCCGGCCTTGGTCCGAAAAAGGTCGGTGCGCAACAGGTCGTCCTCGGTGAGGGTGAACAGGTCGCCCTCGTCGGCGATCACCCCGGCCTTCAGCAGTGCGATGGCCGCCTCATAGCCCAGCCCCTCGATGTCGAACGCTCCCCGACCGGCGACGTGGAAGACGCGCTCGCGCAGTTGCGCCGGGCAGGACCGGGCGTTGGGGCACCGGATGTCGGCGTCGCCCTCCTTCGCGGGGGCCAGCGTGGTGCCGCACTCGGGACACGTTGTCGGCATGACGAATTCGCGTTCGGAGCCGTCCCTGAGGTCGACCACGGGCCCGAGCACCTCCGGGATGACGTCGCCGGCCTTGCGGATCATCACCGTGTCGCCGATCAGCACCCCCTTGCGCTGGACCTCGGCGGCGTTGTGCAGGGTGGCCAACCCCACGGTCGACCCCGCCACCTTCACCGGCGTCATGAACGCGAACGGGGTGACGCGCCCGGTGCGGCCGACGTTCACCCGGATGTCGAGCAGCTTGGTCTGCGCCTCCTGCGGCGGGTACTTGTAGGCGACCGCCCACCGCGGTGCCCGCGACGTCGTCCCCAGCCGGCGTTGCAGCGCGAAGTCATCGACTTTGACCACCACGCCATCGATTTCGTGGTCGATGTCGTAGCGGTGCTCGCCCCAATAGCCGATCCGGTCCTCCACGGCCGCGAGGCCACGCACGCGTGCGGTCTCTTCGGCCACCGGCAGGCCCCAGGCTTTCAGCGCGCTATAGGCCTCGTGCAGGGTGTTGGGCGCGAACCCGTCGGTGCGGCCGATGCCGTGACAGATCATCCGCAGCTTGCGCCGGGCGGTGACCGCCGGGTTCTTCTGGCGCAGCGAACCGGCCGCGCTGTTGCGCGGGTTGGCGAACGGCGCCTTGCCGTCCTCGACCAGGCTGGCGTTGAGCGCCTCGAAATCGGCCAGCATGAAGAAGACCTCGCCGCGCACCTCGAGCACGGCGGGAATCGGCAAATCGGCACTGGCGGTGAGCCGCTCGGGCACGTCGTCGATGGTGCGGGCGTTGAGGGTCACGTCCTCGCCCACCCGGCCGTCGCCGCGCGTGGCGGCCCGTTCCAGCCGGCCGTCGCGGTACACCAGCGACAAGGCGACCCCGTCGATCTTGAGTTCGCACAGGTAATAGGGCTCGCGGCCGATCTCGTTCTCCACGCGGTTGCTCCAGGCGACCAGCTCGTCGCGGTCGAACACGTCGTCGAGGCTGAGCATCCGCTCGAGATGTTCGGCCTCGGCGAAGTCGGTGGCGAAGCCGGCCCCGCCGACGAGTTGCGTCGGAGAATCGGGGACCCGCAGTTCGGGGTGACGGTCCTCAAGTGCGAGCAGGTCGTTGAACATCGTGTCGAACTCGGCGTCGGAGACGATCGGGGCGTCCTTGACGTAGTAGCGGAACTGGTGTTGACGGACTTCGTCGGCCAGTTCCTGCCACTGCCGCCGGACCTCGGGCGACACCGGATCAGCTTCTGCTGAGCTCACCCTCGCAGGCTATCGGAGAACGCCGACACCCCCGACTCAGTCCTCCACGTATGCCCGCAGCCGATCCACCGCCGCATCCCACCGGCGCGACAACGCCGTGAGGTAGTCACTGGCATGGGCCAGCTGGGCCGTCCGCACCGTCCAGACGCGTTCGCGACCCCGCTTGCTACTGGACACCAAACCTGCCGACTCCAGCAGTTGCAGGTGCTTGCTGGCGGCCTGGCGGGTGACCGGGATGACGCTGGTGAGCTGCGATGTCGAGCTCGGGCCCAGATCGCAAAGGCGCACGATGATGCGCAGTCGGTGCGGATCGCCGAGTGCGTCGAAGAGCGGGGCCCCCACCGCGCCGCTCCCCCTCATCCGCGGGTTCCATCCAGATATCTGCGCACCAGGGTTGCCTGCATAGCCCATCCCTCGGCGTTGGCCTCGAACGACGACGGGCGCCGCTCTTCGGGAATCTCCTCGAATCCGGACTCGGTGATGGTGAGCAGCACGCCACCGGGCGCCTCCGACAAGGTGAACTCGACCAGGGTGGTCGGCTCTCGCTCGTAGTCGACATCCGGGTCGACTGCGAAGGGATGCCAGCGATAGGCGAACCGCCGGCGCGGCTCGACCGCGACGATGTGCCAGGTGCTCTTCACCCCTGCGTGCGGCTCCTGACGTTTGGCGACTTCGTCGTCGACCGTGGTCGGGGTGATCACCGCGGCGATCGAAGTCCCGGCGACGAACGGCCCGTCGAACCGGACGCCGAACCAGCGGCCGAACTCGTCGGCGTCGCTGATGGCGCGCCATACCCGCTCCAACGGTGCGTGCAGCAGCACACTCTTCTCAATCCTCATACGCAACCTCCTGGTTGCCTGTAGCACACCACGCCATGCGACAAAGCGCAACTTTTTGGTTGCTTATCAGATGGCGTCGGGATCCTCCGCGAATGCCTCGGCCGCCTTGCGGGCGAGCTCGATCGCCAGGCGCGCCCACTGGGGCGTCGCGCCGGCCAACCCACACGCCGGGGTGACACCGATGCGATCGCGCAGCGCCGAGCGCCCGAAGCCGAGCCGATCGGTTACCGCGACCAGTGCGGCGGCCACCTCTTCGGTCGAGGGCCGCCGCGCCGGGGCGGTGGCGGCAACCACTCCCAGCATGACCGCGCGGCCCGATTCGACGAACGCGGCGATGCCGTCGAGATCCCTCGCGGCGAGCGTGCTCGCATCCACTGATACCGCTCGAATAAGGCTGTCCTGCAACACCTTCCACGGAAAATCCGGGACGCAGCTGTGCAACAGCACCTCGCCTCCCACCGCGGCGGCGCTGGTGTCGAGGAGGGCGACGGCCACCGCCTCGTCCAGCGGCGCCACCGGGCTCAGCGCCGTCACCCCGGTCAGCCGCCCGCCCAACGCCCTGGGCAGCGACGGCTCGTCGAACTGCACCACCACCGGCGTCTCCAGCCGGCGGGCCAGCGCCGCGCGGTGGGCGGCGACGCCTTCACCCAGCGAGGCCCCCAGATCCCTTACCGCGCCGGAATCGGTGATCGCGCGGTGGCCGTTGGCCAGCTCGAGCTCGGCGGCCAGCGTGATCGGCCCGGCGGCCTGCACCTTGACCACGCGATCGCCACCGCGCAGGCCGGCCACCTCCCAGGCCTCTTCCAGCGCGTCCATGTCCTCGTCGAGCAGACTCACGGCACGGCGGGTAACCGCGCCGGGCCGAGGCGCAAGGCGGTAGCCGCGGGGCGAGATGTCGATGGCGACATCGATCAGCAGCGCGCCGGCCCGACCGAGCATGTCGGCGCCGACCCCGCGGGCGGGCAGCTCGACAATGTGGGACAGCGCTCCTGCCAACTCCCCCACGACGACTTCGGCGGCCTCGCGAGGCTTGATGCCGGGCCACGACCCGACGCCGCTGGCCTTCGCGAAAACGCTCACCGGGCCAACCGTATTCGACGTCACCCGACCCGCCGGTGGGCAGGGGTGTCTGCCGCGCTCCGCCACGGGTAGGTTCGACGCAAGAAGGGTGCGAAACGTGTCACGGATGGCGGGATTGGCACGGCCGCTGCTGTTGTGCGGGGCCACGGTGCTGGTTGCGGCGTGCACCCGAATGGTCGACGGTGCGGCAGTGGCCGAGTTCGGCACTCCCCGTAGGGCGGTGCAGGGAGTCAACGTCGACACGATCCTGTTGGACCAGTCGCGGATGCGCGCGATCACCGGCGCCGGCGAGCACCTGACGATCATTCCCTCGATGGACGGCACCAGCCCGGTGGACATCGACGCGCTCGCGGACACCACACCGCGGGAATGCCGGTTCATCTACGCCGAGACGGCGACATTCGGGCCCGATATCGAGGAGTTCCACAAGACGACCTTCCAAGACCCGCCCGACGGCGCGCTGATCTCCGAGGGGGCCGCCGCCTACCGGGATGCCGACACCGCACGGCGTGCCTTCGGCGCGTTGGTGACCACGGTCGGGGATTGCGCGAACGGCTCGGCCGGGCAGCAATACGTCGGTGACTGGAAATCCGACGCCGCCTCCCTGCACCTGCGGCCGGGCGGCTGCGGCCGCGACTATCGGCTGCGGTCGGTCGCGATTGTCGAGGTCACCTTCTGCGGCTTCGCGCAATCGGTGTCCGACATCGTGATGACGAACATCGTCGCGAACATGCCGGCCTAGCGAGCGGTGGCGGCGATGGTGGCGCTGCCGAGCACTTCGTCGCCGTCCGGGTCGGGTCGGTAGAGCACCAGCGTCTGGCCGCGCGCGACGCCGCGCAGCGGGGCGCGCAACCGCACGACGAGCTCGTCGCCGACCAACTCCGCCACCGCATCGGCGGTTTCACCGTGTGCGCGCACCTGGACCGCGCACTCGACGGGGCCCGCCGGTGACCGGCCGGCCGTGAAAACCGGCTCCCGCCCGCGCAACTCGCGCACATCGAGGTCCGCCGCCTGCCCCACCCGAACGGTCGCGGTGTCGGCGTCGATGGCCGTCACGTAGCGCGGGCCCCCGTCGGGCCCCGGCCCGCCGATGCCCAGGCCCTTGCGCTGGCCGATGGTGAACCCGTGCACCCCATCGTGTTCGGCGAGGACCGCGCCGTCGGCCCCGACCACGGTGCCGCGGCGCACCGCGATGCGCTCGCCCAGAAATGCCCGGGTGTTCCCGGACGGGATGAAGCAGATGTCGTGGCTGTCCGGCTTTTCGGCGACCGCGAGGCCGCGGCGCGCGGCCTCCGCGCGAATCTGCGCCTTCGGAGTGTCCCCGATCGGGAACGTGGCGTGGCGCAGCTGCTCGGCACTCAGCACGGCCAGCACGTAGGACTGGTCCTTGTCCGGATCGACGGCGCGGCGCAGCCGCCCACCGGACAGCCTGGCGTAGTGGCCGGTGGCCACGGTGTCGAAGCCCAGCGCAAGTGCTTTCGCGGACAGCGCCGAGAACTTGATCCGCTGATTGCACCGCACGCACGGGTTGGGCGTCTCGCCGCGTGCGTACGACGACACGAAGTCGTCGATCACGTCGGCTTGGAATCTCTCGGCGAAATCCCAGACGTAGAACGGAATTCCGAGTACGTCGGCGACGCGGCTGGCATCCGAGGCGTCTTCTTTGGAGCAGCACCCGCGCGAGCCGGTGCGCAGGGTGCCGGGCGCGGTCGACAACGCCAAGTGCACTCCCACCACGTCGTGCCCGGCGTCGACCATCCGGGCGGCGGCGACCGACGAGTCGACGCCGCCACTCATCGCGGCGAGGACCTTCACCTAGGAAGCCCCCGCGGCGGCCAGGGCCGCCCGGCGCGCCCGGTCCACGGCCGCCGGCAGAACCTGCAGCACGGCGTCCACGTCGGCGTCGACACTGGTGTGCCCCAAGGACATTCGCAAAGAACCGCGGGCGCTGGTCGGGTCGGCGCCCATCGCGAGCAGCACATGCGACGGCTGCGCGACGCCCGCGGTGCACGCCGATCCGGTCGAACACTCGATTCCGTTGGCGTCCAGCAGCATCAGCAGCGCGTCACCTTCGCAGCCGCGGAACGTGAAGTGCGCGTTGCCCGGCAACCGCTGGGGGTACCTCCCGCTTGCGGGGGACGGGTCGCGAGCGCCGTTGAGGCTGACGTCCTCGATGCCGGCCAGCACCCCGTCGATCAGGCGATCCCGCAGAGCCCGCAGCCGTGCGCTGTTCGCCTCGATCCCGTCCACCGCGATCCGGGCGGCGGCCGCCATGCCGACCGCACCGGCGACATCGGCGGTGCCCGAGCGGATGTCGCGTTCCTGCCCGCCCCCGTGCGCCAGGGGCACACACGTCACGTCGCGGCGAACCAGTAATGCGCCGACGCCGGGCGGGCCGCCGAACTTGTGCGCGGCCACGCTCATGGCCGAGAGCCCGCTGGCGGCGAAGTCCACCGGCAACTGCCCCACCGCCTGCACGGCGTCGCTGTGCATCGGAACTCCGAATTCGGCCGCGACACCGGCGAGCTCGGCGGCAGGCAGCACGGTGCCGACCTCGTTGTTGGCCCACATCACCGACACCAGCGCGACATCGTCGTGGTTGCGCAGCGCCTCGCGCAGCGCGGCCGGCGACACGGAGCCGTCGGCGGCGGTGGGCAGCCAGGTCACCTCGGCGCCTTCGTGCTCGGCGAGCCAGTTCACCGAATCCAGGACGGCGTGGTGTTCCACCTCGCTGGTGATGATGCGCCGATGGCGCGGTTCCGCGTCGCGGCGGGACCAGTAGATGCCCTTGACGGCCAGGTTGTCGCTCTCGGTCCCGCCGCCGGTGAAGATGACCTCGGACGGGCGGGCGCCCAGCCGATCGGCGATCAGCTCCCGGGACTCCTCGACGCGCCGCCGCGCCGCCCGGCCGCTGGTGTGCAAGGAGGAGGCGTTGCCGACGGCGCCGAGCACCGCCGTCATCGCCTCGACGGCGGCGGGGTGCATCGGCGTGGTAGCGGCGTGATCCAGGTAGACCATGACCCGACCCACGATACCGGCAGGTCCGAGGGCCTTTGACCAGTGGTGATCGCAAGCGCGGCGAAGCCGGGCGCCGCGGGTCGCCACTATCTGATTACGAGGCCACCAGCACGGGGCCGTGACCAGCGGACCGGGCCGTGCCCACGCCCACCACCGACTGGCAGCGGCTCGCCAAGGCCCGCCGATCGGTCCCCGGGAGCTGCAGGGATTCCACATGCACCCGGGCCAGGGTGCGACGCACGGTCAGCAGCCTGCGGATGGATCCCACCAGCGTCTCGTCGCCGACGAAGGCAGGCACGGTCGAGACGCTGCCGTCGACGTGGTGATACGTCAGCCGGAGCGGCTGCACCGGACGGCCGGCGTCGATCGCGGCCTGGAACATCGCCGGGTAGAAGGTCCCGCGGCCGCGGTGCGGCTGCCCGCCACCTGCTGCGGCCGCGCGGGCGGATACGTCGCCGGGGGCACCGCACCAGGTGGTGCCCTCCGGGAAGCACACCACCGTCTGGCCGGCCCCCAGCCGGCGGGCGACGGTGTCCACCACCGCGGGCAGGCGCCGCAGACTGGCCCGCTCGATCGGGATGATCTTCAGGATGCGGGCCACGATCCCGGTGGCGGGCCCGGTGAACATGTCGGCCCGGGCGACGAACGACCCGGGCAGCACCGACCCGATCGCGAAGACGTCCAGCCAGGACATGTGCGGGCTGACCACCAGGACCCCGCGCAGGTTGCGAATCGGGCTGCCCGTGACCGTGATCCGAATGCCGAAGCAACGCAACACCATCCGGCAGTAGATGCGCTGCACGCGGGTCCGGCCGGGCAGGGGCACCGCCAGCAACACCACCCCGGGCGCCAGCAGCAGCGCCAGCAGGACCCGAAGCGTCACCCGCAGCGCCACCAACAGCCCGGGCGACGCGGCCACGTCGCCGCGGCGCACACAACCGGCGTCGCACGATGCGCGCGGTAGCCAAGAGTGTCCGGTGCGGGCGGGAGTGCTCATCGGTCGCCGCCGGCCAGTTGCGAGGCGGCCGACACCGAGCGCAGCCGCTTCAGGTATCGGGTGTCGGCGCGCTGCTTTTCCAGCAGGACGCAGAAATCGCCCACCCCGAAGTCGGGGTCGTGCGCGGGCTCGCCGCACACCTGAGCGCCCAGCCGCAGGTAACCGCGCATCAGCGCGGGGATCGACGGACGCGCGGGAGCCGGAATTTGGTCAAGCGCCTGCCCGTCGACCACCACCGGCCGGTGCGGACGCACCCGGTACTGCGGCGGGGCGGCGTGACGGCTGAGGATGAAGTCGCGCACCCCGCGAAGCTGGCTACCGGGGGGTTCGGTATCTCCGCCGATGGGCACCGACACGCAGCCGGTCACGTAGTCGTAGCCGTAGCGGTCCAGGTAGGCCAGGATGCCGGCCCACATCAAGAGCACGACGCCGCCGTTGCGGTGCCCCTCGCGCACCACCGCGCGGCCCATCTCCACCAGCGACGGCCTGAGCGGGTCGAAGCCGCGGATGTCGAACTCCGTCGCGGTGTAAAGCCCACCGGCCGCGATGGCGCCGGCCGGGGCGAGCATGCGGTAGCAACCCACCAGCTCGCCGGTGCCGTCGTCGCGGACCAGCAGGTGGTCGCAGTGCTCGTCGAACCTGTCGACATCCCGCCGTTCGCCGTCGTTCGTCGGCAACGCGAAGCCGGGCGTGCTGCTGAACACGTCGTACCGGAGCCGCTGCGCCGCCTCGATCATGCTGGGATCGGTCGACAGCAACAATGAGTATCGGGGCCCGGCGGACGACGCCGTCGTCGTGCCGTCGGGCTTGTCGCTGGGGATCAGGACAGAAGCAATGCTCATGTCAACCAACGTTGCGCAATCGGTGAGCGAGTCGGCATCGTCGCTGTGACGTGTCCGTGCACGTCAGATGACGAAATGTGGATGCGGGGGCACGTTGTCGCAGGCCGAAGGGATCGGGCCGCGCCATTTCGGGTATGCCGGACACCATGTGGCGAGCAAATCCCCGGGCGGCGGCCTGCTCGCGGGCGCCGATTGCCCGGCTGCGGCCCCGATGAGTCCGGACGTGCGCCGATGGTGCTTCGCCGACCAGCTGGGTCCGCACTTCCTGGACGGTCCCGGCCAGCCGGTGTTGCTGATCGAGTCCAGGGCGGCGTTCGAACGCCGCCGGTTCCACCGCCGCAAGGCCCACCTGGTGCTCTCCGCACTGCGTCACCGCGCCGCCGAACTCGGCGACCAGGCCGTGTTTCTGCGGACACGGACGTATCGCGAGGCGCTGAATCAGGTCAAGGCGCGCATCAGCGTGTGTCAGCCGACGTCGCGGGCGGCGGATCGGTTCGTGCGCTCGCTGCCCGATGTCGACGTGCTGCCCGCGCGCGGCTTCTGCACCGGACGCACCGAATTCGAGGACTGGTCCGGCCGGCAACGAACCCTGCTGCTGGAAAATTTCTACCGGGACGCGCGCCGTCGGTTCGATCTGCTGATGGAGGGTGACCGACCAGCCGGGGGCAGGTGGAACTTCGACGCCGACAACCGCCAGCCTGCGCCCAAGAATGCCGGCGCCCTGCCCGTGCCCGCGCCCTGGCAACCCGAAGAGGATGAGATCGACGAGCAGGTGCGCGCCGACCTGGACCGGTGGGAACGCGACGGCGACGTGGCCTTCGTCGGCCGCGACGGCCCGCGCGAATTCCCGGTCACGGCAATGGAGGCACGGGCTGCGCTCCAGGTTTTTTTGCGAGATCGCTTGCCGCACTTCGGTCCCCACGAAGATGCCATGCTCGCCGGCGATCGGTTCATGGCGCACAGCCTGTTATCGGCGCCCATGAACCTCGGCTTGCTGGACCCGTTGGAATGCGCCTACGCCGCCGAGGACGAGTACCGCGCGGGGCGCGCGCCGCTCGCCAGCGTGGAGGGTTACATCCGCCAGCTGATCGGGTGGCGCGACTACATCTGGCACGTCTATTGGCATTTCGGCGCGGACTACCGCAGCCGCAACGCGCTCCGGGCGCACGTCGGGTTGCCCGACTGGTTCACCGGACTGGACGCCGACGCCGTGCATGCGCACTGCCTCAAAGACGTCCTGGCCCAGGTGCGCGATCACGGTTGGGTGCACCACATTCCGCGGCTGATGGTGCTGTCCAACTACGCACTGCAGCGTGGGTGGAATCCCGCCGAGGTCACCGACTGGTTCCACCGCTGCTTCGTCGACGGTTACGACTGGGTGATGGTGGCAAACGTCGTAGGCATGTCCCAGCACGCCGACGGCGGGCTGATGGCGACCAAGCCGTATGCCGCCGGCGGCGCCTACATCAACCGGATGAGCGATTACTGCGGCCACTGCCGATATCGACCGACCGAGCGGGTCGGCGAGCGCGCCTGCCCGTACACCGGTGGCTATTGGTGGTTCCTGGACCGCAACAAGCGGCAGCTCGCCGGCAACCGGCGGATGAGCCAACCACTCGCCGGGCTGCGCCGGCTCACCGATCTGGACGAGGTCGTCGAGCAACAACGCCGGCTCGGGCGGTCGGCCCCGTGATGGGCGGCCTCATGCTCACCGTCGACCGGGTGATCGCGGCGCCGCCCACGGCGGTGTGGGACGTGCTCGTCGACCTCGACGCTTGGCCGAAGTGGGGCCCGACGATACGCGGCGCCCGACTGGACGAACCGCACACCGAACTGGCGCTGGGTGCGACCGGCGTGGTCAACACGTCGCTGTTGGTCCCGGCGCCATTCGTCGTCACCGACTTCGAGCCGGGTCGCCACTGGGCCTGGCAGGTGGCCGGCGTCCCGGCGACGCGGCACTGGGTGGACCCGGTGGACGGCGGATCGCGGGTCGGCATGGCGGTGCCATGGTGGGCGGCACCCTATGTCACGGTGTGCGCGATCGCGTTGCGGCGCATCGACGAAATGGTGACCGCCGTGCAATAGCCGCCGTGAAACGCGAGAGCCCCCGACGCCGCGGCGTCGGGGGCTCCTGGGCCGAGAAGGCTCAGCCCTTGCGCTGCTTGATGGCGTCGGTCAGCTGCGGGGCGACCTTGAAGAGGTCGCCAACCACGCCGTAGTCGGCGATCTCGAAGATCGGCGCCTCTTCGTCCTTGTTGACGGCGACGATGGTCTTCGAGGTCTGCATGCCGGCGCGGTGCTGAATCGCCCCGGAGATGCCCAGCGCGATGTAGAGCTGCGGCGACACCGTCTTGCCGGTCTGACCGACCTGGAACTGGCCCGGGTAGTAACCGGAGTCGACCGCGGCGCGCGACGCACCGACGGCGCCACCCAGCGAGTCGGCCAGCTCCTCGACCACGTGGAAGTTGTCGGCGCTGCCGACGCCGCGGCCACCGGACACCACGATGGTGGCCTCCGTGAGCTCCGGGCGGTCGCCGGCCACGGCCGGCTCGCGCGCGGTGATCTTGGTGGCGTTCTCGGCGGGCGCGGGCACCTCGACGGTGACCTGCTCGCCGGCGCCGGCCTGCGGTTCGGCGTCGATGGCGCCGCCGCGGACCGTGACGATCGGGGTGTCCCCGTTGGCCTGCGCCTCGACGGTAAACGCGCCACCGAAGATCGAGTGCACGAACTTGCCCTCCTGGACGCCGACCACGTCGACCAGCAGGCCGGAGCCGATCCGGGCGGCGAGCCGGCCGGCGACCTCTTTGCCGTCGGCGTTGGCGGACAGCAACACCGCGGCGGGCGAGTTGGACTCGGCCAGCGAGGCCAGCACGTCGACCACCGGCGTGATCAGGTAGTTCTCGGCGTCGTCGGATTCGGCGACGTAGATCTTTTCGGCGCCGGCCTCCTTGAGGCCGTCGACCAGCGGCGCGGCCGTTCCGGGCTTGCCGACCACGACCGCGGCCGGCTCGCCCAGTGCGCGGGCGGCGGTGATCAGTTCGGAGGTGACCTTCTTCAGTGCGCCTTCGGCGTGCTCAACGAGCACCAAAACTTCTGCCATGGTTTCTTCGCTCTTCTCGTCTCTGGGATGGGTGCTCGGCTAGATGATCTTCTGGGCCACGAGGTACTGGGAGATCTGGTTCCCGCCCTCGCCCTCGTCGGTGACCTTCTCACCCGCGGTCTTCGGCGGCTTCGGCGTCGACGACAGCACCTTCGACCCGGCGTTCTCCAACCCGACCTCGTCGCTTTCGACCCCGATCTCGGCGAGGGTCAGCACCGTGACCTCTTTCTTCTTGGCGGCCATGATGCCCTTGAAGGACGGGAAGCGCGGCTCGTTGATCTTCTCGGTCACACTCACCACGGCGGGCAGCGACGCCTCGAGCGTGAACACACCGTCGTCGGTCTCGCGCTCGCCCGTGACCTTGCCGCCCTCGATCGACAGCTTGCGCAGGTGGGTCAGCTGCGGCAGGCCCAGGTACTCGGCGATGATGGCCGGCACCGCGCCGCCGGAGCCGTCGGTGGACTCGTTCCCGGCGATGACCAGCTCCGTGCCCTCGATGGTGCCCAACGCGCGCGCCAGCGCCCACGCGGTTTGCACCACGCACGAGCCGTGCATGCCGTCGTCCTTGAGGTGGACGGCCTTGTCGGCTCCCATCGACAGCGCCTTGCGGATCGCCTCGGTGGCACGTTCGGGGCCGGCGGTCAGCACCGTGACCGATCCCTCGCCGCCCTCCCGCTCGCGGATCTGCAGTGCCTCTTCGACGGCGCGCTCGTTGATCTCGTCCAGCACTGCATCGGCGGCCTCGCGGTCGAGCGTGTAGTCGCCGTCGTTCAGCTTGCGCTCGGACCAGGTGTCTGGGACCTGCTTGATCAGGACCACGATGTTCGTCATGAGTGTGGTTCGTCCTCCTCGAAGGAGTCTCGCAGCAGTCGACCACGAGACTTTCAGTACGCGTTTCGCAGCGCACGGTCGTGTTACTACTCGGTAACTTTGTGCAGCCTGCCTTCACACCATAGCGGGTGGTACTGCGGGTTCTTCCGGCGTGTCCACCCTCGCCAACCGCGGGCGCCCTGCTCCCGGTTCGCGAATCCGACACTTCGCGTTAGCCTGCCTATGCGATGAGCGCAACCGTCCCCGACGTCCCCTGGCACCGCCCCGGCGATCCCTCGCCCGGGGCCGATCCCGTGCTGACGTTGACGGGCGAGCGCACCATCCCGGGCCTGGACGTCGAGAACTACTGGTTTCGCCGCCACGAGGTCGTCTACCAGCGGCTGGCCGGACGCTGTGCGGGCCGCGAGGTGCTCGAGGCCGGCTGCGGCGAGGGGTACGGCGCGGACCTGATCGCCTCCGTCGCCCGCCGGGTCTTGGCCGTGGATTACGACGAGGCCGCCGTGGCCCACGTGCGCCACCGCTACCCGCGCGTGGAAGTGATGCAGGCCAACCTGGCGGCGCTGCCGCTGCCCGACGCGTCGGTGGATATTGTGGTCAACTTCCAAGTGATCGAGCACCTGTGGGATCAGGCACAATTCGTCGCCGAATGCGCGCGGGTGCTGCGCCGCGGCGGGTTGCTGATGGTGTCGACACCGAACCGGATCACCTTCTCGCCCGGCCGCGACACCCCGATCAACCCGTTCCACACCCGCGAACTCAACGCCGCCGAGCTGAGCGAGTTGCTGGTCGACGCGGGCTTTCGCGACGTGTCGATCAGCGGGCTGTTCCACGGCCCCCGGCTGCGCGAGATGGACGCCCGCCACGGCGGCTCCATCATCGACGCGCAGATCGAGCGGGCAATGGCCGCTGACCCGGGGGCGCCGTGGCCGCCGGAGCTGGTCGCCGACGTGGCCGCGGTGACGTGCGACGACTTCGACATCGAAAACGGCCCCCGTGACATCGACGACAGCCTGGACCTGATCGCGATCGCGGTAGCGCCGTGAGCAATTCGCACGACCGGGTGCCCGGCATGTTCACCCTGGTCCTGCACACCCACCTGCCGTGGCTGGCCCATCATGGCCGGTGGCCGGTCGGCGAGGAGTGGCTCTACCAGTCTTGGGCGGCGGCCTATCTGCCGCTGATGCGGGTGCTGACCACGCTGGCCGACGAGGACCGACGCGGATTGATCACGCTCGGCGTCACCCCGGTGGTGAACGCGCAGCTCGACGACCCGTACTGCCTGGACGGCATGCACCATTGGCTCGCCAACTGGCGGCTGCGGGCCGCCGAGCAACTCCACGGTGCCGGCGTCGAGCAGGCCGCGCAGCAGCGGGCTGGCGCCGTGCCGCCATCGGGTGGCGAAATCCTCCAGCGCCCCGTCCGCCTCGGCGCATTCACGAATCCCCAAGGCGCGCAACGCTTCCGGCGTGCAAGATTGGTATTCGGCCGACTTCGAGCGCGCGGCGGACCGGACGCTGGCCGCCTCGGCGGCCCGCAGCCGCCAGTTGGCGAGCCAATGGTGCATGCCGTCCAGGCAGTACGGGTCGTCGAGCTGCGCGT
>NZ_LZJB01000354.1:0-3337 GCF_001666895.1 Mycobacterium sp. E3298 | reverse complement strand
GCGCGCTGGGACCGATGTATCACCTACAGCTCGAGCGTCTCTACAAAACCAAAGAAGAGACCTTGGTCCCCATTCACCTCGCCTACGCCTTCCGAGGGATGAACACCCACGGCCGCGCGCTCTACACCCTGGTACACCGCGCTTTGGCCGGCTACGACGAGGCCGACTACAACCTCTGCGAAGGCGAGAATCTCTGCGCAATGGTGCTGGGCTGGAACTTCGGCGATGGGCACATGCACAACGAATGCCTCATCGAGGCGCTACAGCAGCGCTGCAACTTCGAGCCCGGTGACGTGCGGGTGGTGATCCTGGACGCGCAGCCCATCCACATCCAGCGTCAGGAGTACCGCCTGGTGGACGCGGCGACCGGCGAATTCGAGCGCGGCTACGTCGAGGTCGAGGACATGGCTACCACCCAGCCGTGGGCCGATGACCTCCCGGTGCACGTTCAGAGCGGCACGGGCGCCGGCATGACCTGACGGGTCAGCGGTTGCGCACCCGGTGCACCACGACCACGACGACGAGGACGCCGACGCCGGCCAGTGAGACCGTCACCGCGGGCTTCTTGACGAACGCGATCACCCGAACCTTGAGGTCGTCGGCGAGGCGGCGCGGGTTGGCGCGCACGGCAAGCGAGTCGACGGTGGCCGCCAGCTGGTCGCGGGCGACGTCGATGTCCCGCTTGATGGCCTCGGGGTCCCGGTCCGCCACGTGTCTGTCCTCCCAATCGGCCTGATGCACCTGAGGCACTACCCTAGATCAGCTGGCGATAACCCCAACGCTCCGGTGAACAGAAAGGGGCCTAGAAATTGGCCGAGACCACGCGGCTTGCGCCGGGCGACAAAGCGCCCCCCTTCAGCCTGCCCGACGCCGACGGCAATAAGGTGTCGCTGTCCGACTACAAGGACCGTCGCGTCATCGTGTACTTCTACCCCGCGGCCTCGACGCCGGGCTGCACGAAGCAGGCCTGCGACTTCCGCGACAACCTGCGCGAACTCGGCGACGCCGGCCTCGACGTCATCGGCATCTCCCCCGACAAGCCGGAGAAGCTGGCCAAATTCCGCGACGCCGAGAAGCTGACGTTCCCGCTGCTCTCGGATCCCGACCGCAAGGTGCTGACGGCCTGGGGCGCCTACGGCGAGAAGCAGATGTACGGCAGGACGGTGCAGGGCGTGATCCGCTCGACCTTCGTGGTGGACGAGAAGGGCAAGATCGCCGTCGCGCAATACAACGTCAAGGCCACCGGCCACGTGGCCAAGCTTCGGCGCGACCTGTCGGTGTGAACCGCGGAGCGGTTACGCGGCGCACTGCGCCAGGCCGGCTTCACCCGTGCCCGTCGTCGACTTGGTGTCCTTCACCGTCCCATTGACCGTGATCGTGCAGGTCGTCTTCTGACCGGTCGGGTTCGCGGCGACCGTCAGCACCGCCGCGGGACTGGTGTCCTTACTGGTGAACGAGATCGACCACGGCGCGGGCTGATTGGTCAGCATCTGCAGCGTGCCCGTCGCATCGATATACGACACCGCGGCCAACGGGGCGTCCGAGGTCACGGTGTACACCACCGCATCGCCCGGCGCGGCGACCGCACCCTGCGCCGTTAGCAGCGACGCTGAAACCAATGCCGCGGAGGCCGCAGCAAACTGTGTCTTCATCACTTGCTCCCTACTGCCCCCGCTGACCGGTACTTTGCGCCGGTTCGGGCGCTTCGGCAACTTTTGCACGCGGGGGTTGCCGTGAGGAGGTCGGCGGGCGGGCCGTCAGGCAAGTTGAGATCGGTAGCGGAAGCGAACGCCAAGAATTTCACCAGTGGTGCGCCGTAGCGTGCAGCACAATTGGCAACGGAAGGCTTTCTCATATGAACGGACCCCTCAGTCGCATCATCGGGGCGGCAATGATTTCCGGCGGCGTCGCGGCGGCCGCTATGGGCTTGGCCGCACGCGCCGAAGCTACGCCGCCGTCCTATTGGCATTACTGCCCCGGCCAGAAATGGGGATACACGGTTCCGATACCGCCCGGGTTCGACCTGAGCGTTTGTCATTGGTTCGCGGTGACCGCTGAAAGCACCCCGTCGGGCCCGGTGTATCACTTCCGGGAAGCTGACCCGTCCGAGGTGCCCGCGCCGGCACCCGGCTTCCCCTGGCCGTAACGGTCAGCCCGATGCCGGTGATCAGGGGCGACCATTGCACTCCACGCAGGCCGAGGCGGATCATTTAGCCGTGGACGCGGACGACCCCGAGCAATACATCCGCGACCTCGAGAACGGCTCCGGCACCGCGCCGGAGCCGTTCGCGGCGCCCAGTGGCGGACAGTTCGGCGGCCCGCGCTGGTTCGGCGAAATCGCGAAGCTTGCGAATACGTCGCGAGGCAAGTTGATGCTGGGGATGTGCGCGGTCGTGGCGGCGCTGGCGGTCGCGTTCTTCTTGAGCCACGCCGGCACCACCGTCCAAGGAAATCTGGTGATGATCAATAGCGGCGCGAAGACCACGATCGACTGCAACAACGGCAACCTGAAGCTGGACGGCGACAACAACACCTATACCGTCACCGGCCACTGCCAACGGCTCGAGGTCTTCGGCAGCGGAAATCATGTCGCACTCGACAGCGCCGACACCCTCGACGTTTTCGGCGACGACAACGCGGTGACCTATCACTCGGGTTCACCGAGAATCGAGAAGACGGGAAACAACAACGCCGTATCACAACGGCGGTAAAGCGTTGGTGCGGTAGGGCCGCCGTCAGGCCAGGCTGGCCAGCAGCAGCGCCTCGGCGATCGCGGCGCGTTCCAGCACGCCGAGGTGCAGGCTCTCGTTGATGCTGTGCGCCTGGGTGTTTGGGTCCTCGACGCCGGTGACCAGGATCTTGGCGTGCGGGAACGCCTCGGCGAATTCGGCGATGAACGGGATGGAGCCGCCCATGCCCATGTCGATCGGGTCGGTCCCCCAGGCCTGCCGGAACGCGGCCCGCGCGGCGTCGTACACCGGGCCGCTGGCGTCGATGGCGTAGGGCTCGCCAACGTCGCCGCGGGTGACGGTGACCCGTGCGCCCCAAGGTGCGTGCTCGCGCAGGTGCGAAGTCAACGCGTCCAGGTGCGCCTCGGCGTCGCCGCCGGGCGCAACCCGCATGCTGATCTTCGCCCGGGCACGCGGGATCAGCGTGTTCGACGCCTTGTCGATCGGCGTGGTGTCGATGCCGATCACGTTGATCGCCGGTTTGGCCCACAGCCGCTGCGGCGCCGGGCCCGAACCGATCTCGGACACCCCGTCCAGCAGCCCGGAGTCGGCGCGCACCCGCTCGGGCGGGTAATCCACGGCGGCGGCGGTGCTTTCGTGCAGGCCGG
>NZ_LZJB01000353.1:0-5008 GCF_001666895.1 Mycobacterium sp. E3298 | reverse complement strand
GCGGGCGGTCGGCTCGCAGGCGCGGCGTTGTGTGAGCCCCACCGTGGGTCGGGCGCCGGCGCATCGGCCAGCGGCGCCATCAGGGCTCCCCGGCAACGTGGACACCATTCGCGCTGCCGTTCGCGGACGTTCCACCGAGTGCCGCATTGGGAGCACACCTGGATCACCGGACCAGCGTAGCCTCGCGGCGATCCGCTCCGCGTGCGGCGAGCGGTGGGGGTCCCGCGGATCGCTCGGGAATGGCTGGAGCCGAGTCGTCGGCTATCTCTTCAGCTATCCCGACTATCCACAGTTTCCACAGGTTTATCCACATGCGGGTTCTGGGTAAGGGAACCGTTACTACAGCTTTTCCGGCTAGCGGTGGTTCGACATGTGGATAACACCGCTGGGTTGACGCATGCGATAGACAGCCCAGAACGGTCGCCGAGCGAAATGGATTGTCTTGCTAAGCAACCGCGGGGCCCCCGCGATGGCGCCCTCGGCTGGGTCTGCGCGGCGTTCGGCGCCAACCCGCAGTTCAGAGAGTCATTTTCCAAGCCCGCCCCGAAGCGCTATGATCGCGTTCGCGCGAAAATTGTTGTGACTCACCTCACTGCCGCGAGGTGAGGGGCGGGTGAAAGGCGATTGATGGCCACGCATTCGTTCGGTCCGGGTTCACCGGCCCCATCGAAGTCGTACTCGGGCTCGCCCGCGTGGAATCACAGCTACAGCGTTGCCGCGTTGCGCGCCGGGCTCATCGCGCTGGCGTTGCTGGCCGTTCTCCTTCTCATCGTTCTGTCTTGAATCGACGCTGAACGGGTATTCGCCTTCCGGCTCATCGCGGTCATTCTTGCGGTCCGCGCAGTCATGGAGCAGGGTTGTCTACGGCTGGCTGCCGCTTGGCAGGCTTGCGAATGAGCGTTAGAAGACAATCGAAGAAAGGAACGCCGTGGCTGAATACACCCTGCCCGATTTGGACTGGGATTACGCAGCGTTGGAACCGCACATCTCGGGGCAGATCAACGAGATCCATCACAGTAAGCACCACGCCACGTACGTCAAAGGCGTGAACGACGCCGTCGCCAAACTCGAAGAGGCGCGCGCCAACGACGACCACGCCGCGATCTTCCTGAACGAAAAGAACTTGGCGTTTCACCTCGGCGGCCACGTGAACCACTCGATCTGGTGGAAGAACCTGTCGCCGGACGGCGGCGACAAGCCGACCGGCGAGCTCGCCGCCGCGATTGACGATGCGTTCGGGTCGTTCGACAAATTCCGCGCCCAGTTCAGTGCCGCCGCCAATGGACTTCAGGGTTCGGGTTGGGCGGTCCTGGGATATGACACCCTCGGCAACAGGCTGCTCACTTTCCAGCTGTACGACCAGCAGGCCAACGTCCCGCTTGGCATCATTCCCTTGCTGCAGGTGGACATGTGGGAGCACGCCTTCTACCTGCAGTACAAGAACGTCAAGGCGGACTACGTCAAGGCGTTCTGGAACGTCGTCAACTGGGCCGACGTGCAGAAGCGGTATGCGGCCGCCACGTCGAAGACCAATGGACTGATCTTCGGCTGAGTCCCACCTCGAATCGACACGGGCGTCGCGCGGCTTGCGCGGCGCCTTTGTCGTTTGCGCGGTCGCCGATTGGGCACTCCGAGAACATGTGCGCCTTTGGCCGTGTCGGGTTGCACGGCACCGAACCCGCAGGCATGCTTGGTTATTCGAGCTACCAGTGTGGTTAATCGGACGGAGGCGTCGCGCGGAGGTCGAAATGGAAACTGGGTCTGACCGCCCGATAGGGGTTTCCCCTTTCCATGCTCGTGGTGCCCTGAAAGGGTTCGTGATCTCCGGACGTTGGCCGGATTCGACCAAAGAGTGGGCACAATTGCTCATGGTCGCGGTCCGGGTCGCGTCATTGCCCGGATTGCTCTCCACGACAACGGTGTTCGGCGCCCGCGAAGAACTGCCCGAGGAGCCCGAGCCGGGCACCGTCGGCCTGGTGCTTGCCGAAGGTACGGTCTTCGGCGAATCGGCAATCCAGCCAGGCTATTTCGCCGATCACCAGCCCCCGGCCCTGCTGATGCTGCACCCTCCATCGGAGACCACGCCGTCCTTGCCGGAATGCAACGGCGCGGCGTCGGGATGCGTCCTGCTCCCCGGATTGCCCTACCTGGGACTCGAGCATCGAGCGGCCTGGGTGGAGGCGGAAGCCGACGGCACGATCACATCGATGGTGAGCCGAGTCGGAGTCGACCCCATCAGCCATCCCGATACCGCCATCCTGGCGATGCTGCTTGCGGCATAGCCATTTACTTCGGCGTGAATTAGAAAACTCGGCTCGTTTTTGGCATCGATCGCCGCACCCGTGCGCTCGCCGGGTTTGGGCGTGCACGACGTCTGCACAACCGCCCCGCGGCCCCTTTGCGCACGCCGCCGGCGCACTCCCCCGCTTTCCCGCCCCCCGTTGCGGAAATGCCGGCGCGCGGGCGTCGCAGATGGGCCCGTCGCGACGGGCCGCCGAACACCGATTCACATATCCGGCACGTTTGCGAAGGGTGTTTTCCGGCCGCAACTGGCATTCGACAGCAAATAAGGCGTTAAGCAATCATAAATTGCTGCCCGGTTGCGGTGCGACCGCCCAGCACCTGCCCATCCTACACTTGACCCGCCCCGCCACCGACGGCCCGCCACCTTGCAACGGATGTCCGATTCTGCGGATAACCTGTGAGTTTCGCCGATTTAGTGGACACCCCAGCGAATCAGTTGGACGCTCGTCAAGTGCGGTATCGGCAAGCACCAGCTACGCCTGGACCGAATCCTGGGGGGTTTGCACCTGTTTCGGGACACAAACCCCCGCTACCATGATCAGCAAATATACCTAGGTAATAGTTCACTTCTACAGCCCAGTGGAGGTCATATCCAATGAGCACGACGTTCGCTGCTCGCCTGAACCGCCTGTTCGACACGGTGTATCCCCCGGGACGGGGGCCCCACACCTCGGCTGAAGTGATCGCGGCGCTCAAGGCGGAGGGCATCACGATGTCGGCTCCCTACCTGTCGCAATTGCGTTCGGGGAACCGCACCAACCCGTCGTCGGCGACCATGGCCGCGTTGGCCAACTTCTTCCGCATCAAGCCGGCCTACTTCACCGACGACGAGTACTACGAGAAGCTCGACAAGGAACTGTCCATCCTCGCCACCATGCGCGACGACGGTGTGCGCCGCATCGCCCTGCGCGCATCCGAGTTGTCCCCCGAGGCGCAAGGCGAGGTCATGCAGCGGGTCAACGAGCTGCGTCGCGCCGAGCACCTGGACGCTTAGCGGACGCCCGCGCCCGCACCCAGCCGCCCGGCCCCGACCTGGAGGGCTCCCGCCCGCCCATTCCGATTAGGGTTGGCTCACGGGATCGCGCACGCCCGAGAGCGATAGTCCACGAGATACCGGGGAGGCGGCCGGGTATGGGCCTGTTCCGCAAGCGAAAGAGTCGCGCGACGCGTCGCGCCGAAGCCCGTGCGATCAAGGCCCGCGCGAAGCTGGAGGCCAAGCTCGCCGCCAAGAACGAGACTCGCCGGTACAAGGCCGCCCACCGGGCGGAGGCCCGAGCCCTCAGAGCGCAGATCAAGGCCCAGCGGGACAGCGACCGCAACGCGCTCAAGGTCGCCGAGGCCGAACTCAAAGCGGCGCGCGAAGGGAAGATCTTGTCGCCGACACGGATTCGTCGGGCGCTCACGGTGTCCCGGCTGCTTGCGCCCATCCTCACACCGGTCATCTACCGGGCCGCCGTCTCGGCGCGCGCCCTGATAGATCAGCGTCGCGCGGATCAACTCGGGATCCCCCTGGCGCAGATCGGGCAGTTCTCCGGCCACGGCGCGCAGCTGTCCGCCCGAATCGCCGGGGCGGAAAAGTCCCTGCGGGCGGTGCAGGACAAGAAGCCCAAGGACGCCGAAACGCGGCAGTTCGCGTCGGCCATCACCGAGCGGCTCACCGACCTGTCGGCGGCTGTCACCGCCGCGGAGAACATGCCGGCCACGCGCCGCCGGGCGGCGCACGCGGCGATCGCGGCGCAGCTCGACGGGATCGAGGCGGACCTGATGGCCCGGCTCGGGTTGAGCTGATCAACCGAATGCGGCGGCCCGGCATGCCGATCCGAGCGCGGGTCTCCCGCGTCCCGGTCGCGGTGGCCGCCGCCCTCACCCTCTACGCCGTCTCGGCCGCACAGCTTCCGGCGGCGTGGGCCCACGTCCACGCCAGCAGCGACAACGCGCTGCGCGGCGCCATGGCGATCGTCACCTTCCAGGTCCCCAACGAATCGAACACGGGCGCACTGACCACCGCGCTGAGCGTCGCCCTGCCCGACGTGGCCGCGGCCAGCACCGAAACCGCCCCGGGGTGGACGGCCAGGCTGGACCGTGACGCGGCATCGGGCGCCGTGCGCTCGGTGACGTGGACGGCCGCGCCAGGAGGCGGCATCGGGGCTGACCAGTTCGCGCTGTTCCGCGTCTCGATGAAGCTGCCCGATACCGACACCGTCAGTTTCCCGGCCACGCAGACCTATTCCGACGGCACGGTCGTCAAGTGGGACCAGCCGCCGCTGCCGGGCGGTGGTGAGCCGGAGCACCCGGCGCCCACGCTGACACTTGCCGTCGGACCGGCGGCATCCCACGGCCACCATCCGTCTTCTGTCACGCCGGCCGACCAGGTGTCCGGGCCTCCGCCTAAACCCGCGGACAACACCGCCCGGATGTTGGGCGGCGGGGCCCTGGTCGTGGCCGCGCTGGGAGTCTGCCTCGGACTGATCCGCCGCCGGGCATGAGGCGGTTGGCGATTGCCGCATGCGTCGGTGCCCTCTGGCTGATCGCGACGATGACCGCGCCGGAGGCGTCGGCCCATGCCGCCCGGGTGGCCACCGATCCGGCCGACAACGCGGTCCTCGCGGCGGGGCCAGAGCGCGTGAGCGCCACGTTCAACGAACAGCTGCAGACCACGTTCGCGGCCATGACCGTCGTCGGGCCCGACGGCAATGTGTGGTCC
>NZ_LZJB01000352.1:0-12670 GCF_001666895.1 Mycobacterium sp. E3298 | reverse complement strand
GTCGCCGAACCGGATCTCGTTGGTGGCCACCGTGTCGTTCTCGTTGACGATGGCCACCGCGTGCAGGGCGCGCAACCGGTCCAGGGTGCGCTGGGCGTTGGTGTGCTGGGCCCGCATCGAGATGTCGTGAGCGGTCAGCAGCACCTGTCCCACCGTGCGGCCATAGCGCGCGAACGCCGCGCTCCACGCGTTCACCAGCGCAACCTGCCCGACGCTGGCCGCCGCCTGTTTGGTCGCCAAATCCTTGGGGCGGCGGGCCAATCCGAGCGGTTCGATGCCGGCGGCGATGGCGCCCGACGAGACGATGACGACGTCGGTGCCCGCCTTCATGCGCGACTCGATGGCGTCGGCCAGCCCGGCCAGCCGGCCGGCGTCGAACACGCCGGACTCGGTGGTCAGCGCGTTGGTCCCGACCTTGACCACCAGGCTGCGCGCGGTCCGGATGGCCTCACGCTGAGCTGTCACGGTGCGCCCCGCCTCATCGCTTCGCTCTGCGTCGTCACCGGCGGTCACGACTCGTCACCGCGCTCGCGACGCTGCCGCCGGGCCGCCTTGCGCTCCGAGGCGCCCGTGCGCTCGCTGCGTTCCAGCCGCACATCGGTGCCCCGCCCCGACATCGCGACGTGTTGTCCCGCAGGCGTTTGCGGCTCCCAGTCGAACGTCATGTCCCCGATGGTCACGGCGCACCCGGGTTGCGCGCCCAGCCGCAGCAGTTCCTCCTCGACACCCAGCCGGGCCAGGCGGTCGGCCAGATAGCCGACGGCTTCGTCGTTGTCGAAGTTGGTCTGCCGGACCCAGCGCTGGGGCCGGGCACCGGTGACCACGAAGCCGCCCTCGCCGTCCGGCTCGACGGAGAAGCCGCTGTCGTCCACCGGAACCGGACGGATGACCGGCCGGCGCGGCACGATCTCCGGCTGGGCCTCGTTGTACTCCGAGATGATCCGCCAGAGCCCGAATATCAACGGCTGCAGGCCTTCCCGGGAGACCGTCGACACCAGGAAGACGGGCCAGCCGCGCTCGGCGATCTCATCGCGGACGAACTCGGCGAGCTCGCGCGCCTCGGGCACGTCGATCTTGTTGAGCACCACCGCCCGTGGCCGCTCGGCGAGGTCACCCAGCGTCGTATCCCCTTGCAGGGTCGGCTTGTACGCGGCGAGTTCGGCTTCCAGGGCGTCGATGTCGGAGATCGGGTCGCGGCCGGGCTCCGCGGTGGCGCAGTCGACGACGTGCACCAGAACGGCGCAGCGCTCGATGTGCCGAAGGAAATCCAGGCCCAGGCCGCGGCCCTGCGACGCGCCGGGAATCAGGCCCGGCACATCGGCGACGGTGAACGTGTGCTCGCCCGCCGACACCACACCGAGGTTGGGCACCAGCGTGGTGAACGGGTAGTCGGCGATCTTGGGCTTGGCCGCCGAGATCGCCGACACCAAGGACGATTTCCCGGCCGAGGGAAACCCGATGAGACCAGCGTCGGCGACGGTCTTGAGTTCCAGCGTCAGGTCCCGGGTCTCACCCTCCTCGCCGAGCAGCGCGAAGCCGGGGGCCTTGCGGGCGCGTGACGCGAGCGCCGCGTTGCCCAGGCCACCGCGGCCGCCGGCCGCGGCCTCGAAGCGGGTGCCCGCCCCCACCAGATCCGCTAGCAGGCGGCCGTTTTCGTCCAGCACGACGGTGCCGTCGGGCACCTTGACTTCCAGATCCGCACCGGCCGCCCCGTCGCGGTTGTTGCCCATCCCCTGTTTTCCCGACGGCGCGGTGACGTGCGGATGGAAGTGGAAGTCCAGCAAGGTGTGGACCTGCGGGTCGACGACGAAGACGATGCTTCCGCCGCGGCCGCCGTTGCCGCCGTCGGGACCGCCCAGCGGCTTGAATTTCTCGCGGTGGACGGACGCGCAGCCGTTACCGCCGGAACCCGCGCGCGCGTGAATGACGACCCGATCGACAAATCGAGGCATCGAATACCAGCCCTTCGAATGTCACGCCAGGGCGAAAACACCTCGTGAAGCCGCCGCAGCGTTGCCCCGCACGGGGGCGGTGCCCCCGGCTCGCGGCGCCTAGACCTGGGGCGTGATGCTTACGGTTTTGCGTCCGCGCTTGACGCCGAACTCGACGGCGCCGGCCGCCTTGGCGAACAACGTGTCGTCGCCGCCACGCCCGACGTTCACGCCGGGGTGGAACTTGGTGCCACGCTGGCGAACGATGATCTCGCCCGCCTTGACGATCTGGCCGCCGAACCGCTTCACGCCCAGCCGCTGAGCAGCGGAATCGCGGCCGTTGCGCGAGCTGGAAGCGCCCTTCTTGTGTGCCATGTCTGTCGCCTCCCGCTACTTGATCCCGGTGACCTTCAGGACCGTCAGCTGCTGACGGTGTCCCTGACGCTTGTGGTAGCCGGTCTTGTTCCTGAACTTGTGGATACGGATCTTGGGGCCCTTGGTGTGCTCGAGCACCTCGCCGGTCACCGCCACCTTGGCCAGGGCCGCGGCGTCGGTGGTGACCTTCGCACCGTCCACGACCAGAGTGACGGGCAGCGAGACGTTAGCGCCCGGGTCGGAGTCGAGCTTCTCGACCTTGACCACGTCCCCGACGGCGACCTTGTACTGCTTGCCGCCCGTCTTGACGATTGCGTAGGTCGCCATCGTTACTCCTGCCTTCTTTCCTCTGCTCAGCCGGTTCTTCGGCGCTTCGCGCGCGAGCCACCGGCGTGCGCGTGGTGGGTCTGGGTTGCGGGTCCGCGCCGACTGCCCGGGAGCCCCGCTGTCGCCGGCCAAAGTCCGAACGGCCTGGCGACAACTGTCCTAGGGTACTTGACCAGCGGCTAAAGGGTCAAACCGGCCCGGTCAGTCCGCATGGATCGGCGGTCCCGCCGGCCTACCGGCCGCGCGTCGCCGCCGCGGACGTCCGAACCCCGGTCCGGCGTCGACGGACCCGTCGTCGTCGGAGTCATCGGAGTCGTCCTCGACGTCCAGGTCGTCGTCGTCCATTTCCAGGTCGTCGTCATCGTCACCGAGGTCTTCCTCGTCGTCGAGGTCATCGTCGTCGTCCTCGTCGAGGTCATCGTCGGACTCGTCGTCGGCGTCTTCGTCACCGTCTTCGTCGGACTCCTCGAAATCCTCCTGATCGGTGTCCTCGACGTCGGCCACGTCCCGTTGCTGCTGCTCGTCGGGCTCGTTGGCCGCTTCCTCGGCGGACTCGTCGGATTCTTCGTCGTCGGGGCCGTTCTGGGTGGAGCCGCCGGCTGCCATCGCCTTGAACATCGGGTGTTCGCCGGGGGCGTGCGCCGGCACCTTGGCCACCACCGGCTCTTCGGCGCGGTTCTTCTTGGAGCGCCTGCCGCGGCGGCCACCGGATTCGGACTTGCGCCCGTTCGAGGGAGCCGAGTCCACCGGGTCGGTGTGCAGCAGGATCCCGCGGCCGCCGCAGTGGGTGCAGGACGTCGAGAAGGCCTCGATCAGCCCCGTTCCCAGCCGCTTGCGGGTCAGCTGGACCAGGCCCAGCGACGTCACCTCGGAGACCTGATGGCGGGTGCGGTCGCGCGCCAGCGCCTCGGTCAGCCGCCGCAACACCAGGTCGCGGTTGGACTCGAGAACCATGTCGATGAAGTCGATGACCACGATGCCGCCGATGTCGCGCAGCCGCAATTGGCGGACGATCTCCTCGGCCGCCTCCAGGTTGTTCTTGGTCACGGTCTGCTCGAGGTTGCCGCCGGAGCCGGTGAACTTGCCGGTGTTGACGTCGACCACCGTCATGGCCTCGGTCCGGTCGATCACCAGCGTGCCACCCGAGGGCAGCCACACCTTGCGCTCCATCGCCTTGGCGAGTTGCTCGTCGATACGGTGCACGGCGAACACGTCCGGACCGGCCTGGCCTTCGGGGCCGCTGGGCGGCTCGTACTTGCTCAGCTTCGAAACCAGATCGGGCGCAACGGAATTCACATAGTCGGTGATGGTCGTCCACGCCTCGTCACCGGAGACGATCAGGCCTGCGAAGTCCTCGTTGAACAGGTCGCGGATGACCTTGACCAACACGTCCGGCTCTTCGTAGAGCGCGACGGCGGCGCCGGCGGCCTTCTCGGTGATCTCGGTGGCCTTGGCCTCGATCTGCTTCCACCGCTCCTGCAGGCGGGTGACGTCGTTGCGGATGTCGTCCTCTTTGACGCCCTCGGACGCGGTGCGGATGATCACCCCGGCATCCGACGGCACCACCTCGCGCAGGATCTCCTTGAGCCGTTGGCGTTCGGTGTCGGGCAGTTTGCGGCTGATCCCGGTCGACGACGCGCCCGGCACGTAGACCAGATACCGGCCGGCCAGCGACACCTGTGTGGTCAGCCGGGCACCCTTGTGGCCGACGGGGTCCTTGCTGACCTGGACCACGACGTAGTCACCCGGTTTGAGCGCCTGTTCGATCTTGCGGTCCGACCCGCCCAGTCCCGCGGCTTCCCAGTTGACCTCGCCGGCGTAGAGCACGCCGTTGCGGCCGCGGCCGATGTCGACGAACGCGGCCTCCATCGAGGGCAGGACGTTCTGCACGATCCCCAGGTAGATGTTGCCCACCAACGAGGCGGACGCGGCCGACGTGACGAAGTGCTCGACGACGATGCCGTCTTCGAGGACCGCGATCTGGGTGTATCGCGCCCCCTGGTGCGGCGGCTCGGTGCGGACCCGGTCGCGCACCACCATGATCCGCTCGACGGCCTCACGGCGCGCCAGGAACTCCGCCTCGGTCAGGACCGGTGGGCGGCGCCGTCCGGCGTCGCGGCCGTCCCGGCGCCGTTGCCGCTTGGCCTCCAGCCGGGTGGAGCCGTCGATGCCCTTGATCTCGGCGTTGGACGAGCCGTTGCCGCCGTCGTTCTTGCCGTTGCGCGGCGCCCGCTCGTGCACCACCGTGTTCGGCGGGTCGTCCGGCGACGAGTTTTCGTCACCGTCGTCGCTCGAGCCCGATTTGCGGCGCCGGCGCCTGCGGCGGCGGCGGCTGGCGCCCTCCGGCGAACCGTCGTCGCCGGTGTCGGAGTCGTCGGAGTCGTCGGAGTCGTCGCCCTCGTCGTCCTCGGCGTCGGAGGAGTCGCCCCGGCCGGCCTTCTGGCCCCGCTGCTGCGGTTCGTCGTCGTCACCGGCTTCGCCCTGGCCGTCGGGACCGCCCTGCTCACCGCGGCCTCGGCCACGACCGCGACGGCCACGCCGCCGCCGCCGGTTGGCCGGTCGATCGGTCTGCTCGTCGTCTTCGTCGTCGACGTCGGAATCGTCGGAGTCCGAGTCGTCGTCGGCGTTCCCGTCCTCTTCGTCGGCCTGCATCGGCTGCGGCGCGACGAACAACGGCATGTAATGCGGCCGCTCGGCGGCGTTCTCAGGGGCCGCCAGCATCAGCCGGGATTCGGGTTCCTCGGCGTTTTCGCTGGTCGCGTCCGCGTCGGCGGCTTCCGCCTCGGCATCGGGCTGGGCCGCCAGCAGGTCGCGGACGCGGACCGCGTCCTCGCGGTCCACCGTGGAGTGCGCGCTGCGAATCCGCCCGTCGAGCGCGCTCAGCGCGTCCAGCACCCGCTTACTGGTGGTTCCCAGCGTCCGTGCCAGCGAATGGACTCTCAGGCGGTCCGGCAGTTCGTCGTGCCGTGTCGGCTCTTCGGATGACTCTGTGGATGGTGCACCGTCTACCACGTATTCTCCTCAAGCCCCCGGGCGCGTCCTGCGACGCGGCCACGCGAGGGCTTCGCTATGGGCCCGGGTGACTTCTCCCGGACTTGTGATGGTCTCGCCCCGAGCGGTTCGCGGGGAACGCACTCGGCGCCGTGCTGAATGACGGCCTGACATGCCGCGCACCAACGCGGGATCGCGATGATCGCGCTTGTCTAAGTCTTCATTCGGGTGTCCGACACCGGTCCGGCGACGTTCACCCTCCGTCAGTATCCCACATCACTCGGCGAGCCCACCCGCCCCTGAGCAAACGCGTCCCGAGCGGGGCCGCGCGGCGGCGTTAGCTGGGGTCCCCGGCGTCGGGAAACCAGAGTGCGATTTCGCGCTTCGCGGACTCGGTGGAATCGGACCCGTGCACCAGGTTGAACTGCGTCTCCAGCCCGAAGTCGCCCCGGATCGTCCCCGGGGTGGCCTTCTCCACCGGGTCGGTACCGCCCGCGAGCTGCCGAAACGCGGCGATCGCCCGCGGTCCCTCGACGATCGCGGCCACCACGGGCCCCGAGGTGATGAACTCCAGCAGGGATCCGAAGAAGGGCTTGCCTTCGTGCTCGGCGTAATGCGCGGCGGCCAGGTCCTCGCCGACGCGCCGAAGCTCCAGCGCGACGATGGTCAGGCCCTTGCGCTCGATCCGGCTGAGGATTTCCCCGATCAACTGCCGCTCGACGCCGTCGGGCTTGATCAGTACGAGGGTCCGTTCGGTCACGGCGCACAGCGTACAGAACCGGGCGGCGATCTCCTCGGGTGGCGACCGCGCCCGGCCCTACCGCTGACGCCGCAGCACCTCGGCCCGGAAATACGCGATCAGCGCCCACAAGCCGGTGAACAGCACCCCGACGAAGCCCACGCCCGGGTACACCGCGAAGCCGACGAGTAGGAGCAGCTGAGCGGCCAGGTTGACCCAGATCGCCCACGGTTTGCGCTGCAGTCCGCCCAGCACGATGAGCAGGCCGGCCACGCTGACCAGGTAGCCCAGGGACACCGAGGTCAGCCCGCCGCCCACCGCGCCCACCACCGGAATCGCCAGCAATACGACGATCGCCTCCAGCAGGAGCGTCGCGGCCATCACCGCGCCGAAGCTCTTCCAGGGGTCGGGCCGGTCGGGATCGGTCATTCCGGATCCCGGCCAAAGAGGGTCCGCGCCGCCCCGGCGGTGACGACCGAGCCGGTAATGACGATCCCGGTGCCGGAGAACGCCTCCGCGTCGGCGTCCAGCGTCGCGTCGTCGACCAGCGCGGTCGCGGCGTCGATGGCGTCGCGCAGGTTCTCGGCCGAAACCACCCGTTCGGGGCCGAATCGCTCCCCGGCCGCCAGCGCCAGCGACTCGACGTCCAGCGCCCGCGGGGACCCGTTGTGGGTGACGACGACGGCGTCCAACACCGGTTCGAGCGCGCCAAGGATGCCGTCGACGTCCTTGTCGGCCAGCACGCTGAGCACACCGACCAGGTAGCGGAAGTCGAATTCCTCGCTCAGGGTCTGCGCCAGCGCGGCCGCGCCGGCCGGGTTGTGCGCGGCGTCGATGAACACGGTGGGCGCGCTGCGCATGCGCTCCAGCCGGCCGGGGCTGGTGACGGCGGCGAAGCCGGCCCGCACCGCCTCGACGTCGAGCTGCCGCTGAGCGCCGGCGCCGAAGAAGGCCTCCACCGCCGCGAGCGCCACCGCCGCGTTGTGCGCCTGGTGTTCGCCGTGCAGCGGCAGGTACAGGTCGGAGTACACCCCGCCGAGGCCCTGCAGTTCCAGCACCTGGCCGCCGATCGCGACCTGACGGCTCAAGACCGCGAACTCCGAATCCTCGCGGGCCACCGCGGCGTCGGCGCGCACCGTCTGGGCCAGCAGCACCTCCATCGCCTCGGGGGCCTGGCGCGCGATGACGGCGACGGTGTCCGGCGCGCCGTCAGGTGCTTTGGTGATGATCCCGGCCTTCTCGCCGGCGATACCGGCGAGGTCGTTTCCGAGGTACTCGACGTGGTCGATGCCGACCGGGGTGATGACCGCCACCGGGGCGTTGACGACGTTGGTGGCGTCCCACCGCCCGCCCATGCCGACCTCGATGACCGCGACGTCGACGGGTGCGTCGGCCAACGCAGCGAACGCCATCGCGGTCAACACCTCGAACTTGCTCATCGCCGGTCCGCCCGCGGCCTGCGACTTCGCGTCGATCATCTGCACGAAGGGCTCGATCTCCCGGTACGTCGCGACGTACTGCGCGGGGGTGATCGGGCGCCCGTCTATCGCGATGCGCTCCACCGCCGATTGCAGGTGCGGGCTGGTGGTTCGCCCGGTACGCCGGTGCAGCGCGGTCACCAGCGCGTCGACCATGCGCGCGACCGAGGTCTTGCCGTTGGTGCCGGCGATGTGGATCGAGGGATAGGCCAGTTGCGGCGAGCCCAGCAGGTCCATCAGTGCGCTGATCCGGGTCAGGCTCGGCTCGATCTTCGTCTCCGGCCAGCGTTGGTCCAGCAGGTGTTCGACCTGGAGCAGGGAGGCGATCTCGTCGGGGGTCGGGGCCAGGCTGGTGGCGCCGTGATCTTCGCGGCCGGGCTCGGACCAGTCGGAGGGCTCGCTCACTGCAACCCGGCCAGCCGCGCGGTGATCCGGTCGGTTTCGTCCTGGGCCACGCGTTGGCGGTCCCGGATCTTGCCGACGACGTTCGGCGGGGCCTTGGCCAGGAAGTCCTCGTTGGCCAATTTGGCGGTGGTCGAGGCCAATTCCTTCTGCGCCGCGGCGAGATCTTTCTCCAGGCGGCGGCGTTCCGCGGCGACGTCGATGGTGCCCGAGGTGTCGAGTTCGACGACGACCGAGTTGTCCATGTTGGGCCCGAGCCGCACCTCCAGAGACACCGACGGCTCGAAATCGTCGCCCGGCGCGGTGAGCCAGGCCAGCGATGTCACCGCGGCCACCTGGGCGCTCAGATCCGCGCCGTCCACCCCGCCCAGCCGCGCCGGCACTTTCTGCCGGTCGGCCAGGCCTTGGTCGCTGCGGAACCGGCGGACCTCGGTGACCAGCCGCTGCATGTCGCTGATCCGTTGCGCGGCAACGGGATCCAGCTCGATACGCGACGACTGTGGCCAGTCGGCGATCACCAGCGACTCCTGGTCGGTCAGCGCCTGCCACAGCGCCTCGGTGAGGAATGGGATCACGGGGTGCAGCAGGCGCAGCAGGGTGTCCAGCACGGCGGCGAGGACGGCGGTGGTGTGCGCGCCCCCCTCGGCCAGCTGCGTCTTGGCCAATTCGACGTACCAGTCGCAGAATTCGTCCCACGCGAAGTGGTACAGCGCCTCGCAGGCGCGGCTGAACTCGTAACCGTCGAGCGCCGAATCCACCTCGGCGCGAACCTCTTCCAGCCGTCCCAGGATCCACCGGTCGGCATCGGTCAGCTCGTTCTGCGCCGGAAGCGGCGCGAGCTGGGCCCCGTTCAGCAGCGCGTAACGAGTGGCGTTGAAAAGCTTGGTGCAGAAATTGCGCGACGCGCGCACGGCGTCCTCGCCGACGGCCAGGTCGCCGCCGGGGCTGGCGCCGCGGGCGAGCGTGAACCTCAGCGCGTCCGCCCCGAACATGTCCACCCAGTCCAGCGGGTCGATGACATTGCCCTTGGATTTGCTCATCTTGCGGCCGAATTCGTCGCGGATCAGCCCGTGCAGGAACACGTCGGTGAACGGCACCTGCGGGCCGCGCCGGCCGTCCAGGGTGATGGCGTCGTCGCCCCCCACGAACGTGCCGAACATCATCATCCGCGCCACCCAAAAGAACAAGATGTCGTATCCGGTGACCAAAACGCTTGTCGGGTAGAACTTTTCCAGTTCCGGGGTCTTCTCCGGCCAGCCCAGTGTGGAAAATGGCCATAGCGCCGACGAGAACCAGGTGTCCAGCACGTCGGGGTCCTGCTCCCAACCCTCCGGCGGCGTCTCGTCGGGCCCCACACACACCTGTTCCCCGTTGGGCCCGTACCAGATCGGGATGCGATGGCCCCACCACAGCTGCCGCGAGATGCACCAGTCGTGCATGTCGTCGACCCACGCGAACCAGCGCGGCTCCAGGCTGGCGGGGTGAATCACGGTGTCGCCGTTGCGAACCGCGTCACCGGCGGCCTTGGCCAGCGATTCCACCCGCACCCACCATTGCAGCGACAGCCGCGGCTCGATCGGCTCGCCGCTGCGCTCGGAGTGCCCGACGCTGTGCAGGTAGGGGCGCTTCTCCTCGACGACGCGGCCCTGGGCGGCCAGCGCCTCGCGCACCGCGACCCTGGCCTCGAAGCGGTCCATGCCGTCGAATTGCGTTCCCGTGTCGGCGATCCGGCCCTTGGTGTCCATGATCGAGATCATCGGCAGTTGGTGCCGCAACCCGATCTCGAAGTCATTCGGATCATGCGCCGGCGTGACTTTGACTGCGCCCGTGCCGAATTCCGGGTCGACGTGCTCGTCGGCCACGATCAGCAGCTGCCGGTCCAGGAAGGGATGCGGCAACGTGGTGCCGACGAGGTCGCGGTAGCGCGCGTCGTCGGGGTGGACCGCGATCGCGGTGTCGCCGAGCATCGTCTCGACCCGCGTGGTGGCGACCACGATGTGAGGTTGCGAGTCGTCGAGCGAGCCGTAGCGGAACGACACCAGCTCGCCTTCGACGTCAAGGTAGTTGACCTCGAGGTCGGAGATCGCCGTCTCGAGCACCGGGGACCAGTTCACCAGCCGCTCGGCCTGATAGATCAGCCCCGCGTCGTAGAGCCGCTTGAAGATGGTGCGCACCGCCCGTGACAGGCCCTCGTCCATGGTGAACCGGTCGCGGCTCCACGCCACCCCGTCGCCGAGCCGGCGCATCTGGCCGCCGATGGCGCCGCCGGACTCGCGCTTCCAGTCCCACACCTTGTCGACGAACAGCTCCCGGCCGAAGTCCTCCTTGGTCTTGCCGTCGACCGCGAGCTGCTTTTCGACCACACTCTGGGTAGCGATGCCCGCGTGGTCCATGCCCGGCTGCCACAACACCTCATATCCCTGCATGCGCTTGCGGCGCGTGAGGGCGTCCATCATGGTGTGTTCCAGCGCGTGACCCATGTGCAGGCTGCCGGTGACGTTCGGCGGCGGCAGCACAATGGAGTACCCGGGTTTGGCACTGGTCGGGTCGGCCTCGAAGTAGCCCGCATCGAGCCACTTCTGGTAGATAGCGCCTTCGGCCGCAGCGGGATCCCACGACTTCGGCAGGTCGGTGGCGGGGCTGCGGCTGGCGGTCACCCGTCAATTCTAGGGAGCGCCGTTCACCCCGATGTAAGTGCCTGAATCGCCGGTGAGGCAGCTCACTATGGCAGTCGGTCGACCTGCAGTGTCACACCGGCGGCGGGGAACCTGGCCAGCAGCGCGTCGCCCATGGCGGCCGCGGGAGTGAGGACGCCGCGCAGGTCGGTGAGCTTGTCACGGTCGAACGCGAGCGCAAGGCCGCACTCCCCCAGCAGCACGGAGGTTGCCTTGTAGCCGGGGTCTCCGCGCTGCTCCATGCGCGCCACGTATCGCGCGCCGGTGGTTGTGGTGGTGTAGGTCTCGACGCGGTAGTAGCCGCGCTCGCGGACCGCCGCGCTGGGCCCGGTGCCGGGCTTCGGGATGACGCGCTCCACCAGCCGGCGCGGCAGCAACTTGAAATAGCGGCTGCCCAACTCCATGCTCGCGTTGCCCACGCCGCTCAAGACGGCGGATCCCACCGGTGCCAGGGGCGATGACCCCAAGCTCATGCTCTCGGTATAACGGAACCGCCGGCCGTAGGCCCAGTCCAGTAACGCGTTGCTGCGCCTGACGATTCGCGTGTTGGCCGGCGCCATCATGAATCCGCCGGTCCACACGCCGGCCAGTTCGGGCGCGATCTCGCGGCCACGACGCCAGGGCAGATCGGGCTGGCGGCCCAACTCCGGTTCGGCGGCGCGATCGCCGCTCAGCGTGTAGGGGTCGGCCAGCTGGCGCCGGATGTCGGGATCCCCGGAGGCGGCGTCGAGAACTTCCAGGAGCGAGGCGATGGTGCCGCCGGACAGTCCGCCGGACAGCGAACGCACGACGAAATCGGTCTCGGCAAGCTCGCCCGCGCCGTCGTCGCGCGCCGCGAGATACAGCGCATACACCGTGAGATCCGACGGAACGGAATCGAATCCGCACGCGTGCACGATGCGGGCGCCGGTGTCGGCGGCCTGCTTGTGGTAGGAGTCGATGCTGTTGCGGATGAACGGCGGTTCGCCGGTCAGGTCGGCGTAATCGGTGCCCGCCGCGGCGCACGCAGCCACCAGCGGAAGCCCGTAGCGGGTGTAGGGGCCGACCGTGGTGATGACGACCTGGGTGCGGGCCGCCATCTCGTTCAGCGTCGACGGCGACGACGCGTCGGCGGCGATCAGCGGCCAGGACTGGGCGGACTCGCCCAGCGTGCCGCGGACGGCCCGCAGCCGCTCGGTTGACCTGCCGGCCAGCGCCACCCGCGTGCCCGGACCCGACCGTGCCAGGTATTCGGCGGTCAACTTCCCGACGAAGCCGGTCGCCCCGTACAACACGATGTCGAATTCGCGCGGCGTTGCGGTCACGCGCCCGACGCTACCGGACCCGCAGATAAGTAATGCCGGGCCCAAGGCCCGGCATTACTTATTAGTGCGATGGTCAGCCGCGGCGTCCGCAGACCGGCCAGGCGCCGATGCCCTGCGAGTGCAGCACGTTCTCGGCCACCCGGATCTGCTCCTCGCGGCTCGCGCCGGCGGGAGAGCCCGACCCGCCGTTGGCGCGCCAGGTGCTCGGGGTGAACTGCAGGCCGCCGGAGAAGCCGTTGCCGGTGCTGATTCCCCAGTTGCCACCCGACTCACACTGCGCGATGGCGTCCCAGTTCACGCTGTACGCCCGCACCGGCGGAGGCGGCGGGGCTTCCGGGCCGGGAGCCGGCGGCAGGTTCGGGTCGAAGCCCGCGGGTGCCGGCGGTGGGGCGTCCGGGGCCGCGGACGGCGAAGTCGCGTCCGTGGCCGGCGGTAACACTCCGCCGGG